>NZ_AHCD03000027.1:300000-497408 GCF_000238295.3 Pseudoalteromonas rubra | reverse complement strand
AACGCGGGAAAGTCTTCGTCTTCCAGCGCGTCATCCGCCAGCAACTCTTCTGCTGTTTCGGCTTCTTCTGAAGGGACCTTTTCAGCCTCTGGCTCCACCGCTGCTGGCTCCGCCTCCATCGCTTCTAGCGCATCGTCTTCTTCGAATGCCGGGAATTCTTCGTCTTCCAGCGCATCATCCGCCAGCAACTCTTCTTGTGTTTCGATCTCTCCTGCTAGTGTCTCTTCTGCCGCAGCTGGCTCTGCTTCCATCGCTTCAAGGGCGTCGCTCTCTTCGAATGCCGGGAGGTCTTCATCCGCCATCACGTCATCCGCTAGCTCCGCTTGTTCTGCTTCGACTGCTTCTGAAGGGGCCTCTTCTGCCTCCGGCTCCGCCGCTGCTGGCTCCGCCTCCATTGCTTCGAGCGCTTCGTCTTCATCAAATGCCGGGAAGTCTTCGTCTTCCAGCGCATCATCCGCCAGCAACTCTTCTTGTGTTTCGATCTCTCCTGCTAGTGTCTCTTCTGCCGCAGCTGGCTCTGCTTCCATCGCTTCAAGGGCGTCGCTCTCTTCGAATGCCGGGAGGTCTTCATCCGCCATCACGTCATCCGCTAGCTCCGCTTGTTCTGCTTCTGAAGGGGCCTCTTCTGCCTCCGGCTCCGCCGCTGCTGGTTCAGCCTCCATTGCTTCGAGCGCTTCGTCTTCATCAAATGCCGGGAAGTCTTCATCTGCCAGCGCCTCATCCATTAAATCGTCATCCAGAGAGGTGTCTTCCTCTAGCTGCTCTGCGACTGGCTCTGCGCTCTGCTCAGTATCCCCTTCGAGCTCTATTTCAAAATCGGGCCCATCCAGATCATCAAAGTCACCACCGAAATCCAGTAAATCGTCACCCTCTTCATCAAGTCCATCATCCAGCAAGCCAGCGGCTTCATCTTGCTCCAGGCTTTGCGCGAGTGCTCTTTCCGTTTCACTGATTGCCGACTCAGGATCATCATCCAGGGAGAGCACATCTTCCTCTAATTCGTCCATCTGCAATTCAGGATAACTGCTCAGCTCTTCACTGGGCGTAACAGGATCAAGTTCAGCAAGCTCTTCATCTTCTGACAGATCTATGTCTTCGTCGGCGAGGGGGTCATCACCAAGGTCAATCTCAACATCGTTGTCCAGTGCGGTGTCAAAGTCATCCGTTTCAGCCTCGAGCGCTTCTAGTAGCTCATCGACATTTTGTAACTGAGGCGGCGCCTGAGTTTCAGCTTCTTCTGATGGGTGAACCAGCTCCTCGGCAAACTCATCGAGTAACTCATCTTCTGTTTCGGCTAATGCTGGCTCATCCAACTCTGCAACTGGCTCAGTGACCTCCAACTCTAGTTCAACAGAGCCCTCGGCCTTATCGTGCAATGACTGAAGATCTTCTTCCTCTTCAAGCATACCGTCCAAGTGGCCTGCACCAGTCAATGAACTAATCTCAGACTCTTCTTCTAACAAACCATCCAGGTCATCCGGTTCTTCTGCCAGTAGTTTGTCTTCCGGCACTGCATCAGGCTCTTCTTCTAATAAACCGTTTAGATCATCCGGTTCTTCAGCCAGTAGTTCGTCTTCCGGCGCTACCTCGGACTCTTCTTCTAACAAACCATCCAGGTCATCCGGTTCTTCTGATAGTAGCTCGTCTTCCGGCACTGCGTCAGGCTCTTCCTCTAACAAACCATCCAGGTCATCCGGTTCTTCTGCCAGCAGTTCTTCTTTCGGCGCTGCGTCAGGCTCTTCTTCTAACAAACCATCCAGATCATCCGGCTCTTCTGCCAGTAGTTCGTCTTCCGGCGCTGCGTCAGGCTCTTCTTCTAACAAACCGTCCAGGTCGTCCGGTTCTTCTGCCCGCAGTTCTTCTTTCGGCGCTGCTTCAGGCTCTTCTTCTAACAAACCATCCAGGTCATCCGGTTCTTCTGCCAGCAGGTCGTCTTCCGGCACTGCATCAGGCTCTTCCTCTAACAAACCATCCAGGTCATCCGGTTCTTCTGCTAGTAGCTCGTCTTCTGGGACTGTGCCAGGCTCTTTTTCTAACAAACCATCCAGGTCATCCGGTTCTTCTGCCAGCAGTTCGTCTTCCGGCATTGCATCAGGCTTTTCCTCTAACAAACCATCCAGGTCATCCGGTTCTTCTGCTAGTAGCTCGTCTTCTGGGACTGTGCCAGGCTCTTTTTCTAACAAACCATCCAGGTCATCCGGTTCTTCTGCTAGTAGCTCGTCTTCTGGGACTGTGCCAGGCTCTTTTTCTAACAAACCATCCAGGTCATCCGGTTCTTCTGCTAGTAGCTCGTCTTCTGGGACTGTGCCAGGCTCTTTTTCTAACAAACCATCCAGGTCATCCGGTTCTTCTGCTAGTAGCTCGTCTTCTGGGACTGTGCCAGGCTCTTTTTCTAACAAACCATCCAGGTCATCCGGTTCTTCTGCTAGTAGCTCGTCTTCTGGGACTGTGCCAGGCTTTTCTTCTAACAAACCACCCAGGTCATCCGGCTCTTCTGCCAGTAGCTCGTTTTTTTGGGCTGTGTCAGGCTCTTCTTCAAGCAAACCATCCAGATCTTCTGTCAGTAGGTCATCTTCCGTCGCTACGTCAGGCTCTTCCTCTAACAAACCATCCAGGTCATCCGGCTCTTCTGCCAGTAGCTCGTCTTCTGGGTCTGTGTCAGGCTCTTCTTCAAGCAAACCATCCAGATCTTCTGTCAGTAGGTCATCTTCCGGCACTGCGTCAGGCTCTTCCTCTAACAAACCATCCAGGTCATCCGGCTCTTCTGCCAGTAATTCATCTTCCGGCGCAGCGTCAGGCTCTTCCTCTAACAAACCATCCAGGTCATCCGGCTCTTCTGTCAGTAGGTCGTCTTCCGGCGCTGCGTCAGGCTCTTCTACTAGCACTTCTTCTTCAACGACCGGATCAGCAGCCTCTTCTAACAAGCTATCGATGTCATCTGGCTCTTCTGCCAACACTTCTTCTTCAACAACCGGATCAGCGGCTGCTTCTAACAAGCTATCGATATCATCAGGCTCTTCTGCCAGCGCTTCTTCTTCGACAACCGGATCAGCGGCTGCTTCTAACAAGCTATCGATATCATCAACAAACCATCCAGGTCATCCGGTTCTTCTGCCAGTAGTTTGTCTTCCGGCACTGCATCAGGCTCTTCTTCTAATAAACCGTTTAGATCATCCGGTTCTTCAGCCAGTAGTTCGTCTTCCGGCGCTACCTCGGACTCTTCTTCTAACAAACCATCCAGGTCATCCGGTTCTTCTGCTAGTAGCTCGTCTTCTGGGACTGTGCCAGGCTCTTTTTCTAACAAACCATCCAGGTCATCCGGCTCTTCTGCCAGTAGCTCGTCTTCTGGGTCTGTGTCAGGCTCTTCTTCAAGCAAACCATCCAGATCTTCTGTCAGTAGGTCATCTTCCGGCACTGCGTCAGGCTCTTCCTCTAACAAACCATCCAGGTCATCCGGCTCTTCTGTCAGTAGGTCGTCTTCCGGCGCTGCGTCAGGCTCTTCTACTAGCACTTCTTCTTCAACGACCGGATCAGCAGCCTCTTCTAACAAGCTATCGATGTCATCTGGCTCTTCTGCCAACACTTCTTCTTCAACAACCGGATCAGCGGCTGCTTCTAACAAGCTATCGATATCATCAGGCTCTTCTGCCAACACTTCTTCTTCAACAACCGGATCAGCGGCTGCTTCTAACAAGCTATCGATATCATCAGGCTCTTCTGCCAACACTTCTTCTTCAACAACCGGATCAGCGGCTGCTTCTAACAAGCTATCGATATCATCAGGCTCTTCTGCCAACACTTCTTCTTCAACAACCGGATCAGCGGCTGCTTCTAACAAGCTATCGATATCATCAGGCTCTTCTGCCAACACTTCTTCTTCAACAACCGGATCAGCGGCTGCTTCTAACAAGCTATCGATATCATCAGGCTCTTCTGCCAACACTTCTTCTTCAACAACCGGATCAGCGGCTGCTTCTAACAAGCTATCGATATCATCAGGCTCTTCTGCCAACACTTCTTCTTCAACAACCGGATCAGCGGCTGCTTCTAACAAGCTATCGATATCATCAGGCTCTTCTGCCAACACTTCTTCTTCAACAACCGGATCAGCGGCTGCTTCTAACAAGCTATCGATATCATCAGGCTCTTCTGCCAGCGCTTCTTCTTCGACAACTGGATCAGCAGCTGCTTCTAACAAGCTATCGATGTCATCAGGCTCTTCTGCAAGTACTTCCTCTTCGACGACCGGATCAGTGGCTGCTTCTAACAGACTATCGATATCGTCAGGCTCTTCTGCAAGTACTTCCTCTTCGACGACCGGATCAGCGGCTGCTTCTAACAAGCTATCGATATCATCCGGCTCTTCAACCTGTAAATCGTCTTCTGTAACTGTATCAACGGCTCCGTCTAATAGACTATCTATGTCATCAACATCGAAGTCGTCTTCTGCAATATCCGGTTCATCATCGAGCGCACCGTCGAGTAAATCATCGATGTCGTCGGCACTCAGAATGCCATCGTCTGTTGCTGCTCCCTCAGCCGCTGGGGACTTTGGGGGCGACTCCCCGACTTCATCAATCAGACTGTCAATGTCATCAAGATCAAAGTCCTCGTCAGTCGCTGTATCTGAACTATCACCTTCTTCAAGGCTTTCTTCGGCTAACTCCTCACTTAATGCTGCAAGGGCATCATCGCTGACATCCAGCGTATCATCATCGGCTTCATCCCCGACTTCATTGAACAGATCGTCAATATCATCAGCACTGAGTATATCGTTGTCATCCTGCGTAGCTTCTGCGTCAACATCCAGCGTAATCTCATCACCCAGGCTGTCATCAGCTTCATCGAAATTCTGTTGCAGGAAGTCGTCGAGGTCATCAGTACTGGCTTCTTCATTATTTACATCCGACTCATCGTCAAACACAATGTCGTCATTGAGTAAGCTATCCAGCTCATCCTGTTCGAGCGTATCGTTACCTTCTTCAAACCCATCATCTTCGAGGCTGTCAAAAACAATTTCGTCATCAGGCAGAATATCGTCATCAAGCTGCACACCTTCGTTTAAGGCGTCTTCGGCATTGTCTTGCGGCATATCCAAATCGAGCGGATCAACCGCCGCTGTTGCTGCGGCGGCAGCTGCAGCTGGTGCAGGTGATTGAGGTAAGAACTCATCGTCTTCCTCCGCTTGCTTAGCCTTGCCTTTGCGCAAACGCATGACAACTGCACCAATAACCAGTAAAGCAGGAATGGTCGCGAGTAAAGCAACAACCAGCGGGTTGGCAAATAACTTAGCAATGCTGAATTCGGCTTCTGCCTGCGCCTGCATTTGCTGCTGGGCAATTATCTCATTCTGCATGTCAATCACAGCTTTCAGCTGCTGTTGAATTTCGCTGTCTCTGCCAAGCTGATCCTGTACATTTTTGAGCTCTTCAGAGATATTATTCAGCTTTCTCTCAAGCTCGTTATTTTCTTCAAGAATTTCCTCAACACTACGCACAGAGGTTTTAAACTGGGTTTGCAGTTCATGGAGCCGAGAATCTTGCTCCATCTTGAGCGATTTGAGCTCGTTGGTTAGCGCCTCACGCGCTTCTTCTACATCAACCTTACGTGCCTGCGTAACACGTTTGTCGGCAGCATCTATGGTGGCCTGATCGAGCTTACCGCTTTTTTTCAGCTCCCATAGCTCATCATCCTGATCTGATTTTTGTCTTGCCAACTGCGGATTAACACGGCGGATTTCGGCCAGTGTGGGAATTTTAAGGTAAGCGCCGTCGCGCATGTGATTAAGGTTGTTGTCGAGAAAAGCCTGGGGGTTTTTCTCATACAAAGCCTGCATGACCTGGTAGATTGAAACCGAATCGCTCGGGCGGATTTTATGCGCGATACGCCACAAAGTATCTGTTGACTTGATTGGGCCAACCGATCGGCCCTGAAGACCAAGATCCACTCCTTTTGGACCTTTAAGAACGGTCCCATCCTGAGTGTGAACGGGCGCTGCAATAAGGGCCATTGCTAAGATACAAATAAAGGCTAAACCGCGCATGCTGTTCCTTTGTATACTCTTCTTGCATTGCCCTGACGGCAACGCGACTACTGAATTGTGCTTAATAGGGCTTGTGCAAGCTCTGTTCCAATTGCCAACTATAAACCAGATAACAGCGAATATCCATCGCCAAAGTATTGAAAATTAACATTCTTATCATGCTTTTTGGTGAGTTAGCTATGCATTGTTTAAGCCCCTGAATACCCTCAAGGATAGTCGAAATACATCAACTTGGCGGGACAGAAATCAAAAGAGGCAAATTGCTGCCGTTCAGGGACAACCGGGGCGAAACGGGTCTGCCAGAATAAACAGACCCAGAAAAAGATTATAAGTAGTGCGCAATCAATTCTTCAGCAATTTGTACGCTGTTCGTTGCAGCACCCTTGCGCGTATTATCAGATACAACCCACAGGTTTAAACCATGAGGGTGAGAAATATCCGCTCTCAGGCGACCCACATAGACGGTATCATTGCCACTGGCGTCACTGACCGGCGTAGGGTAATCCTGTTCGTCTTCAATCAGTTCAATACCCGGGGCATCATTTAACAGCTGCTTAATGTGCTCCAGGTCGTAAGGCATACGAGTTTCCAGGTGAATGGCTTCGGCATGGCCATAAAAAACGGGCACACGAACAGCCGTAGAGTTGACCATGACGCTGCTATCACCCAGGATCTTTTGGGTTTCCCACACCATTTTCATTTCTTCTTTGGTATAGCCATTATCCTGAAACGCATCAATTTGCGGGATCACATTAAACGCGATCTGCTTAGTAAACACCTCGTTTTCTACTGGTCTGGCGTTCATCAGGTTGGCCGTTTGCTTTGCCAGCTCTTCAACCGCTTCTTTACCTGCACCCGATACGGCTTGATAAGTAGACACATTGATACGGTCTATACCATAAGCATCGTAAATCGGTTTTAATGCCACCATCATTTGAATCGTCGAGCAGTTTGGGTTGGCGATGATGTTGCGATTGCGAAAATCTGCCAGGCTGGCACTGTTTACTTCAGGCACCACCAGCGGCACGTCATAGTCGTATCTAAAATGTGAGGTGTTATCAATCACAACACAGCCCGCTTCCGCTGCTATCGGAGCATACTGCTCAGACACGCTGCCACCGGCAGAAAATAAACCAATATGGGCCTGGCTAAAATCAAAATCAGCCACATCCAACACTGTGAGTGTTTCGCCGTTAAACTCTATTTCCTCACCCGCACTACGGCTACTCGCCAAAGGATAGAGGTTGCCAACCGGGAACTTTCGCTCTGCCAGTGTTTCAATAATTTGCTTACCGACCAACCCGGTTGCCCCGAGCACCGCCACATCGTATTTCTGCGACATATTATTCCTCATTCGAATTAACTACTTTAAAACCAAGCTGCTGTAACTGCTGCCCACATTGGGGGGCATTTTGTACCGTAAGGGTATTGAACTCGCGGCGAGGTGGATAGTTTTTTCGCAACATATCAAACCCCTGACTGGCGATATTACTGCGCATCAGACCATCGTCTCGACGAATATCATAGACCAGATGCACCAGTCTGCCGAGTTCCTGTTCACTCAGCGTATGCTCTGCATAACAAGAAGTCAGTGCCGGAATAGGTAAAAATGACTCAAGTGATTTACTCGCCTCTACCCCCAACTGATTACACAGCGCCTGATATAACATTTGTGTACCGCGTGCCTTGCCTTCTAAGGTATGGCCGGCAATATGGACCGAGGCAAACAAGGTATGTTCTAACAGCGGCATCAGAATGTCTGGCTCGTTTTCCCAGACATCCAAAACCAGATCAATTGCTTGCCCAGCTTCAAGCGCATTTAACAACGCCTGATTATCAATCACATCGCCACGACTTGCATTGATGACTAACATGCCTGGTTTCAGGGCTGCAATACGCTGTGCATTGAGCAGATGACGAGTTTGATGCCCACCGGTTTTAACCAAAGGCACGTGGAAAGTAACGATGTCTGCCTGCGCCAACAAGTCATCAAGTGGCATATGCTGGTCTAAGCTACCGTCCTCATGACGAAGCGGATCACACAGCAACAACTCAATGCCACTGGCAGCCAGCTTTTCACGTAGGCATTGACCTATATTGCCCACCCCAACAATACCGAGCTTTTTGCCTTGCAGATTAATCGCTTTGTGTTGTGCGTAGGCATACAATGCACTGATCACATACTCGGCAACGGCAACGGCATTGCATCCAGGGGCACTGGCGAAACCAATATTACGCTCAGCCAACAAAGGTCTGTCGATATGATCAACACCTATAGTCGCAGTGCCAACAAACTTGAGTTGTGCTGCCTCAGCCAACAGTGTGCTGTTCACCTGAGTCACTGAGCGTGTCAGCAGCACATCTGCATCTGCCAGCTGGTGTGGAGTCAGACTGCGGCCATCAAAGCGCTTTACTACCCCAAGATCAGAGAAAAACTCTTCTACCAGGGGCATATTCTGATCTGCAAGGATCTTCATTTATACTTCCCAAACGATACACGGACCTCTTATTGTACCGCAGCCATCGCCCGGACAACAGGCTAACGTTTACTGACACCAATACTGATAGCCGCAAACATCACGCAAAGTAAAAAGATCACCAACACTTTAATGCTGGGTTGCTCGGTCAGGTTAATCCATGGGCTAACTAAAAATGCCTGTACATTGCACCAGGCTAAAAACATGGCAATGATACTGGCCCCCTGGTAACCATACATAGCGCACAAAACGCAGCTGGCAAGATTAAGAAATACAGCAGGTTGATAAAGATGTGCTGAAAGCAGCATCGAAAAAAAGGTCGCAAAGGCGACGCACAATGTTCCATATTGCATGACTATTCCCTCCTAGAATCATCTCTTCAACTATAGAAGAAAACCTTAAGATTACAAACTCATTACATAAAAACAACACCAAGGTAGCTAACTCGCGTGGCAAATAAATAGCAACTAAAATAAAGATAAGATGCTATTTAGGCTTGAAATCACTGGTCCAACAAGCTAGCCTAGCCAATGTGGTCAGACCTCTTACAAGGAATAACAACATGACACTATTATTTACACTCGCTTTAATCGCATTGGTGAGCGCTGCCTGCTACCACCGTGCGAGCTGGAACACCTGTCTGGGTGTTGCTGCGGCGACGTTGCTGATCGGCACCTTTGCCGGGGCCTTTGGCGCGTTTGCCTGGTTAATATTCTTAGCCATTGCAGTTCCTCTTTCGATGACCAACGTGCGTCAACAGTACATTGTTGCGCCTCTGTTCAAGGCGTTCAAAAAAGTGACGCCAAGCATGTCAGAAACAGAAAAATCGGCAATTGATGCTGGTACAACCTGGTGGGAAGCGGATCTATTCTGTGGTAACCCCAACTGGAATAAGTTGCACCAATATCAGGCTCCGCGTCTTACTGCGGAAGAGCAAGCCTTTATGGATGGCCCGGTTGAAGAAGTCTGTGCGATGCTGAATGACTGGGAAGCAACGCACGAACTAACCGACTTACCGCAAGAAGTATGGCAATATCTGAAAGACAACAAGTTCTTCGCCATGATCATTAAAAAGCAATACGGTGGTCTGGAGTTTTCAGCGTACGCACAATCTTGTGTATTGCAAAAACTGACCAGTAAGTCGACTTTGCTGTCTTCTATCGTTGGCGTACCTAATTCATTAGGTCCGGGCGAATTACTACAACACTATGGTACACAAGAACAGAAAGAACATTACCTGCCTCGTCTGGCAAAAGGTGATGAGATCCCTTGTTTTGCACTGACCTCTCCGGAAGCAGGCTCTGATGCGTCATCAATCCCGGATTTTGGTATCGTATGTAAAGGCGAATGGGAAGGTAAAGAAACCTTAGGTATCCGCCTGACCTGGAACAAGCGCTACATCACACTTGCACCAGTCGCCACCGTATTGGGTTTGGCGTTCAAAATGCGCGACCCGGATGGCCTGCTTGGCGACAAGAAAGAAATTGGTATTACCTGTGCGTTGATCCCAACTAACACACCAGGTGTTGAAATTGGCCGCCGTCACTTCCCGTTGAACGTGCCATTCCAAAATGGTCCAACACAAGGCGAAGGCGTCTTTGTCCCTCTTGATTTCATCATTGGTGGCCCGAAAATGGCCGGCCAGGGCTGGCGTATGCTGGTTGAGTGTTTATCAGTGGGTCGCGTGATCACCCTGCCATCTAATTCAACAGGTGGCATTAAGTCTCTGGCGCTGGCCAGTGGTGCGTACAGCCGTATTCGCCGCCAGTTCAAACTGCCGATTGGTAAAATGGAAGGGGTTGAAGAAGCACTGGCTAAGCTTGGTGGCTATGCCTACAGCAGTGATGCTGCCGTGAGCATGTCAACCGGCGCTGTCGATTTAGGTGAAAAGCCGTCTGTTATTTCTGCTATTTTGAAATATCACCTGACTGAACAAATGCGTACCTCGACCATGCATGCAATGGATGTACATGGTGGTAAAGGGATCTGCCTGGGTCCAAACAACTACTTGGGCCGTGGTTATCAGGGCGCACCCATTGCTATCACAGTAGAAGGTGCAAACATTCTGACCCGTAATATGATCATCTACGGTCAGGGTGCTATCCGCTGCCATCCTTTTGTTTTGGCTGAGCTTAATGCCTGTACCATCAAAGATAAAGAAGAAGCCCTGAACAGTTTTGATAAAGCCCTGATGGGCCATGTAGGCTTCACCATTTCTAATCTGGTACGCACTAAATGGCTGGCACTGACGGGTGGTCGCTTCAGCAAAGTACCATTTAACGATGAAACAGCCGATTACTACCGTGCAGCCGCCCGTTTCAGTGCGTCACTGGCACTCATGTCCGACATCTGCATGGCAGTATTTGGTGGGTCGCTGAAACGTAAAGAACGTATTTCTGCGCGTCTTGGCGACTTACTGAGTTACCTGTATCTGGTTTCTGCAACGCTGAAACGTTATAACGACGAGGGTCGTCGCAAAGAAGACTTACCTTATGTTCAATGGGCCTGTCAGGAACATTTATACCTGTGTCAGCGTGCACTGGCAGATCTGATCAACAACATGCCGTCAATGGCGTTGCGTGGCCTGCTTAAACTTATCTTGTTCCCATTCGGTCGCCCGGTTCGCAAACCAACAGATCAGATGGAACACAAATTGGCGCAACTGCTACAAACACCAAGTGCAGCCCGTGACCGCCTTGCCTCGCATATCTACCTGCGTGATGAGCCGCTTAACCTGATTGGCAAACAAGAGCAAACACTGAAAGACATTCTTGAAGTGGAACCGCTATTCGACAAAGTATGTCGTGCCAAAGGGGAAAAGCTGCCATTTATGCGCCTGGATAAAGTGGCAGAAATGGGTCGTGAGTGCGGTGCGCTTAACAACGATGAAGCCGATAAACTGGCCGCCGTTGAAGCGAAGCGACTCGCGGTTATCAATGTGGATGACTTTGACCCCGCTGACCTGCTGGCTGGTAAAGCCAGGGTGGTTGCAAAAGATGCGGACGCCGCATAACTTGTCTCTAACCTAAAGGTCAGCTATGCTGGCCTTTTTTGTATCAGGTATTTTATCTGCGCTAAATAAATAGCACTTTGAGCATCATCAGCGACACACTGATACAGCCCCACATGACCGCTAGTCGCCGCGGATGATATGTAACGGTCCATACCAGCAGTGGCGTGCTCACTATCACCGCCAAATTAAACAGCTCACCATTGAGTAACACAACAGCACCGAGCCAGCTTGCAAAGCACAAGCCGTAAATCAATAACGACTGACTGCGTAAAAGTTGAGGGTACAGATCAAGGCTGCGCCAGAACTGCCTGCGCCCCGTAACGTGTTTATCGGTATCCAGATACAAACTACTCCACCACAGCTGGTTAATCAGCAAGATCACTAACGTATAGTAATGCAGCAAATCGGGGCGTTCTTTGGCCATGATCAACCCTGCCCACAATGTGATCAATGATGCCCCTGCACGCCACACAATCATCCAGGGAGACGTCTTGATGACGTAATACCAAAAACTAGCAGGGTTCAGCGAGGGCTGTGGCAAAGCAAGCTTTATTTCAGGCCTGAACCAGTCCAATGCCAGCCACAGTGCTATGACAGCCAGATAAATTGGCAGACTTGGCGCCAGCCACACGGCAATAAAGGCGACCAGCAAGGAACTCAATAAAGCCTGCGGGCGGTAAAGCAAAATTAATGCAAAACACCACTGCAAAAGCATAAATGCAGGCAGCTGTGGTGCCTGCCAGAGCTTGTCATAGCCAATACTCATAGCCAGGATCAACGCAGCAACAAAGAGCACATGACACCCCAACAAGAGTATCCAGTCTGCGGCAACTTGGTGTAGCCGGCCGCGCAGCAATGTGCGGTGATAAGCGCGATGTGCTGAATCCATGATTGCAGGTTTCAGTGCCTGTAACAGCAGGCTCTGTAGTAACAAAAAGCCAAATGCCACTTTGATGGCGAGGTGATGCGAATCAAACGAGACCAGCTTTCCCAAACCATAAAATACCCCAATGATCAGCTGGGGAATAAAAATAAAGAACAAGGTTATCAACATCATCGAGAACTGTTGCAGTTGCTTCATCAACACAGCCAGCTGAACACGACATGCCCGATAACGATACTGATAATAATGTAACATTTGCACCTCACCGAAACAGTGGTTGTGTCACAAAGCCAATTTCCATAAAGGGCTGAGGTTCATGACAGCTGATGATCACTTGTGCCGGATGATGTTTCAGCCAGCCCAACAACACATCCAGGCTGGCGTGATCCAGTGCCGCACTTGGCTCATCCAACACCAGATAAGGCGTATTACGCATCATGGCGTTTATGAGCTGACACTTTTTCTGATTGCCGGATGATAACGCACCGTAACGGGTATCCAGGAATGGCTCAAAGGCCAGTTGGTGTATCATCAGTTCGGGCCAGGGACACACCCAGCTCTTTACCGTCAATTGCAGTAACTGCCTGGCTGTCAAAAACTCGGGAAAGGGAATGGACTCACTTGCAAGCGCCGCCACTCTCTGGGCAGCTGGCTGGGGTTGGCCGTCAAATAGCACTTCGCCATGAAAGGCGTCGTCCAGACCTGAAATGATCCTGAATAAGGTGCTTTTCCCCAGTCCGTTTGGCGCTTCGATACAGAGCTTTTGCTCTGCCAGTACGGTACTATAGTCAGAAAAAACCGGGTCGTGCAGATACACTTTGGTAAGGTGTTTTATTTCTATCATACAGGTCCTTGTTCATTGCCTGTTCCGATATTAACAAAACACCCTGGCGCCGCATATGCGCCCGTCGTTACAAAGTATGTCGGTTAAAAGCGCGCCCAGCGTACTCAGAGATAAAAGTTTCGATAGCGCCACGCTTTTGCATCGTCACAAAGACCTGCTTACCATCTTTCCCACCAAAAGCAATATTGGTCGGATACTGGCCTTTGAGTGCAACCTTGCGCAGCAACTTGCCCTGCGCTGAGAGTATCACCACTTCGCCTGCGCCATAGCGCGCAACATAAAGATTACCGGCTTCATCACAACGCATGCCGTCCAGACCATGATCCTCAAACTCATAAAACAACTCAGGCTTACCTATCATGCCCTGCTCATCGAGCGAAAAAGCCCAGATCCGGCGCTGCACACTCTCATTGACATACAAAGTACGATTATCCGGACTGACTTCGATACCATTTGTGGTGCCCATTTTGGCGCGCAGCAACTGAGTTTGTCCATCGGGTGAGATGCGCCAGAGTTGCCCCTGACCATTTTGCCAATCCGGGTCACTGGCGAAGAGCACGCCATTATCGCTGATCGCCAAATCATTGGGCTGGTGCATTTTCGGATTATGCGCCAGCACAGAAACCGACTTGTCGGGAGCCACTTTCAGGACATTGTGACCCGTGTAGTCAGCGATATACATATTGTCCCGGGCGTCAAAGCGGATCCCATTGCCCGTACTCCCTTCTGGTAGGGTCAGGTATAAGTTCGCCTCATCGCGTCCGCTCACCTGGCCGACAGTGCCCTGTTGCGCAAAATTAACAGCAAATAGTACCCCATTACGATTAACTGCCGGACCCTCGACCCCCTCGGTGAATACCCCATCCGCAACCCAGTCCTGTGACTGATATAACGCAGGTCCCGATTGAGAAGAAACACAGGCAGTAAGCAGGCTCAATGTCGCACCCAGGATAAAAACATGTCTTATTGGCATAGCTTTGTCCCTAAATATAAAAGTCTGAGTATGCGGTTTCGTCCACGGGCTGTGAATTGAGAAATATTCACGCTGAACTAAGGGCGAGCGCCCCTCAGAACTTATAGCGCACTTTTAACAATACCGAATCCTGCATTGGGGCTTGCCAGAGCTGCTTTGCACTCTCCAGCCAGGCCTCTGAGCCAATCTGGCTGCGGGGCAACCTGTCACCTGTCGCTGCGCCACGACGATATACCAGAAACAAATCTGACAGCGCGCCCATCCGGTAACGGAGTTTAAACTGACTAGACAAGCGGCGATCTTCAAAGCTGGTGTCTACCCCATTTAATAACTTTCGCTGGTGGTCCTGTAGCGCAAAAACCTGATCACTGCGCGCTTCCAGTACCGCCCACTCTAGGGTTGAGGAGAACTCCAACTTATCCGTTATCAAACCACTGACCTGAATTTTATTAACGAAAAAATCTCGTTCATACTGTGTGACCTGATCTGTGTCGCTTGCCACCAGCCAGCCATCTCCGGTGCGATAAAAATTATTAAACTTAAGTGTCCAGTTTGGATGTGGCAACCAGGTCAAATCAACAGCATACTGTTGCGCACTCCCCTCAAACCCTTCCTGATCATATTCAAAGCTGGCAGCCCATGAGAATTTACCTATGTAGGGACTGATATACATGACTCGGGTTTCCCAATTACCCGGCACTTCGAATGCCTGGCTCTGGCGACCTATGTTGTCCTGCCAGCCACCGTTGATCCGGTCAATATGAAAGTCAACCTGACCCCCATTTGCCAGCAACCATTGGCTGAGATAGGCCTGCCGGGCCGGTAATTTCAAACCCTCACTATCGGCTTCATAACGAACAGTAAGTGAGTGCTTAATACGAGCTAACCAATGACTCTGAGTATTGATTGCATGACTCAACTTCGCCTCACTATACTGCCAATTGTTCCGCTGGGAATACCCTAAATCACTGTTATTAAATCTTTTATTTAACTTAAGGTAACGCCCTTCCAGACTCGTATTTGGCGAGAACTGATATCCCAGCTGTATCGAGGCCCCATTGCCCGTTTGTTCGCTCACGTGTTCAACCTGGCTTGCCAGTAACGCCCCCTGAAACGACCAGGTTGCACTTTGATATTGGCTGTCCCAGGCCATAGTCAATGCGTTGCGATCCAGCCAGGGTCGATCGGTATAAGTGGCCAGTAATCCTGACTGCCAGTGCTTCTGGCGATATTTGGCCCGGGCGGCATAAAAGCGCTTACCGGCATCACTGTCTAAGTCCTTTTCTTTTACTGCAAACGCCCCCACTTGCAACGTCTCGCCCTGATGCACAAACCGGGTAGCCAGATCTATGGGTGTAATAAACTCACTGCCATCATCGCTGCCCGCACCAATTCGACGGGTGTGGATAAGCTTAGTATCCTGCAATGCCTGCACATTGAATACGGCAATGTCCTGGGTGAAGAAAGGCCGCTTGTCACTGCGGAGTGTTTCAACCGCACTGTAGTTGATATCCACTTCATCACTGTCCACCTGGCCAAAATCCGGGTTCACCGCCACCGACAATTTCTGATGATGATCGGGCTTGTAGAACAAATCGAAACCCACGTCACTGTCGCTGTTGTCCGTGGCCTGGTCGGCAAAATGTTGCTGATGACTAAAATAGGGCACAAAACTTAACTGACTATGGCTGGGGATCGCCGATGCCAGCTTAGGCATAGCAAGGAAAAAGTCACTATTACTGGTCGTTTGTTTTTGATTTGCATAGATATAATTTTTACTGAGGTCATAAAGCTGAATAGATACGCCGATTTCTCCTTGCTCACTGTCCGCATTATGTGCCGGATTATAAAATGACACCGTATGCCAGGGGATGAACACCTCTGTGGACCAGTGATCTTCCGCTTCAAATGTTGCTGACTGCCAGTCTCCATCCCAGTCACTGTCCTTAGTCAGCTGTGGCGTAAGCACCGCGTCCTGGGTACCTCCGCCCAGTGTAACGGCAAACTCATACGCGCCACTGCCATCACCGGCAAAATCCACAACAATCCGGTTAAACTCAGCCTGCATAAAGGCATCCTGAATATTAAACTGCTTCTGCCGACTTGCCTCATCCTGATAATTAATAATGCCTATGTAAACACCTGATTGGTCGCTCAATACACGAGCATGCACCTTATCAGTGTGCTCAGTTAAGGTTGCCGGAACCACCTGGTAAAACCGATTAAATTGTCGGGCGGTTTGCCACAATGCTTCGTCCAGACGACCATCAAGCTTGATGTGCGTGTTGTGTGTTTGATTTGCCCATAGCGCCTGACTGCTCAATGCCCCACTGATGCATAAGGCGAGATAATACTGCTTCATATGACTGCTCCCGATATGAGTGACTGCACTCATTGCAACAGAAAAGCGCAACAGAAAAGCTGAACGTTTCCTGAAGAAGCGTGATCAAGCTCTGATGATTATTGACTTTGTTCTGAACTAGGTTAGTTTCTGCTAATAATACGTGACCGGCTTAAGCTAACAGCTGCTGAGTTTTAAAAATAACAATGAATGCAATGAAAAAAAGCCAGAGCCCAGAACCCGATTACAGCACAGATAAAGACTGCAGGCATGGAATCATCAACAAAGGATCCAATATGGAAACATCCACACGCGCTCAACATTATCACTTCCTGTCCTGGCAGTTTGATGCCAGCCAGGATGAATTGCGCGCGCCTGACAGCCAGGTGGCGGTAAAATTAGAACCTCAGGTTGCCAGGCTACTCGAGCTGTTTGTCACCACGCCGGATCAGGTGCTGTCACGCTCAACGCTGAATGAGGCATTGTGGCCAGACACCATTGTCGAATCTAACAGCCTGTATCAGTTGCTGACTAAATTACGCCGGGTGCTGAATGACAGCGCCAGGCAACCCCGTTTTATCAAAACGGTGCCCAAACGTGGGTACGTGTTTATTGCGCCGGTAGAACGGCATCAGCCGACCTCTCAACTGAACGTGCATACTGATACTGAGATCCAGCGCGCCGCCGGGAGCAATCCTCATATCAGATTCAAAAAGCGCGCACTGATGGCGGCAATACCAGTCGTCACCGCGTGCTTCAGTGCCATAGCCTACTTTTCCACAGTACCTGAGCCAATCACACTCCCCCAGTATGAGGTCGAGGATATAACCTATGAACTGGGACTGGAATTTGATGTTGCAGCCCACACCATGCTGCCGCTATTGGCCTATGTTGACGATTTTAAAACCCTGGTCATCTCAGATAAACAAGGCAATGTCACTCAGCGCCTGCATTTTGACGACCGGGTCGCCAAACCAGCCTGGCACCCCACTAAAGGCTGGCTGGCATTTTGGCAATATCAGGGAGATGGCTGTACCCTATTGATTGTCAATGCGCATGGGCAACAACTAAATCAGTCGCAGGCCATCCCCTGTTATCATATTCAGGCACCCAGCTGGCAATCAGACACCCTGCTTATTGCCACGGTACGCACCCAAGCAGGGACACTCCCTTATCAGTATAATATTGATAATAATAAATATATTTCTATTCCACTCAAGCTGAACGACGATGAAAAGCTCATCACAACACTACGAGGCTGGGACAACCAAACCTACTACCTGATCAAAGATGCCAGTCAACACAGCCGCCTGGTTACCCTCGACGGTAAAGTTCAGATGCGCTGGTCTTACCCTGTCTGGTTGATTGCCTACGATCCTAAGCACCACAGCATGATCACCAATGACAACAGCAAGCATCATAATCTGATTGCCACCACCCGCGATGGACATGAATACCCGGTTATTGCCACACCGCAGGGGATTTTCAGTAGTCTGAGTGTTGACGACGAGGGCAACATCTTTAGTGCCGCAGAAAGCTGGCAGGTGAATATTCGTGACAAAGACAATCTGCCAATTTTCTCGAGCTCAAGCCATGACTATCTGCCGGTTACCAATAGCCTCGGCGAAACCGCCTTTATGTCACGCCGCACTGGCGCCTGCGAGATTTATCTGCACAGTCATGATCGGGTTATTCAGCTCACGCATCACAAAGGCAGTGACTACGTGAACTTTGTCACCTGGAGCCCTGACAACGCTTACATCCTTGCCAATCGCGAAACACGATTATTACTGCTCGACCGCACCGGTGTGCAGAAAACCTTTACGCCTCAGCTTTCACTGCCTCTCAGACACTTTGGCTGGTTAGATACCGATACCTTGTGGGCCACAGATGGTCATGAGGTCGTTATTTACAGTAAAAGCGGGCAATTCAAACACCGTGTTGCTATCGCATCTGACCTGATACTATACGACTATCAAACCCAAAACTGGCTGATTTTTAAAGACTCGATGATTTATCGCACAAAAGATCTGGCGAGCACGTTTGAAGATGAAATGCCGCTCACTACGCTTGAGCCCGAGGCTTATCATCAGGTGACCAACCCCAGGCTAAGAGATGGCTTCCTGTACTGGCAAAGTGCCTGGTCTAAGACAGATCATATCTGGCGCTTGGCGCTTGATGGCAAAACCCAGCCAGAACTCCTGAAAACGCAAAACTTGTTATGGCACTATGACATCGCAGCGGATGGCACTTTACTGATTGCCAAAATGGAATCTGTCGAAGGAGACATCAAACGTCTGAGCCAAAAACCCGGAGCAAATTAGCATCCACAGCTCAATCCTGCTGAGGAATGAACTCACCCTTGATCAGCCGTTGCCACTGACGCTCAAACTCGCCTGACGCTTTGAGCTTTTCCAGGCTGGCATTAAAACGTGTGCGCAGCGCCCTGCTGCTCGCTAGAGATTTTGGAAACAGTACATGCGCCCGATAGTTTAAAAAAGGCTTAGGGTGCGCCTGTATCTGGTCTTTCGGCATAGATGGAAAGTGTTCTGCCAGTAAGCTTTGCATCGCTGTTTCACTGAGCAAAATCAAATCAACGCGATCATTAAGCAGCATGTTGAGGTTAAGCCGGTCATTGCTGACCATAATCACATCCAGCTCCCCCTTTTGCATCGCCTGATGAAACTCTGGTACATATTCGTATCCTAAAATCGCGCCTATCCGATAAGGCTTGAGATCATCAATGCTGTGCCATTGTGGCAACGGCGTCTCAGCCCTGAAATAGAGTAACAGCTGGCCACGATAGAGCTCATCGCTACAATAAAAGTGTTGTTGATATTCGCGCTCGCATACCCAGTAAGACGCCATGTCATACTTACCTTGCTGCGCAGCCTGAAAACTGCGCTTCCAGGGCAAATAAACAAACTCAGCGCTCAGGCCCGCCTCTGCAAGTACCTGACGTATGAGGTGATTGACAAAGCCATCGTCAACAAGCTGACTGCCGGTAAACGGTGGATACTCCCCAGTTGCAATGCGAACAGGTTCACTTGCCCGTGCAAAACTACAACCAACCAGCATCAATAAAACCAGGGTCCAGTGCATGTTGCTTCACGACAATAAACTAAGCCTTGCTGATACTATAGATGTACCTGACTGATCGCGCTATGTGGCTTGTCAGACTGAAACAACAAAGCACAAGGGCTTTTAATACCGACCTAGAGTGATTGTCTAAAATGTGTGAGATGCAAGCACAAAAAAGTGAGTGTGCTTTTTAACTTAAGCTCAGGAAACAGCTTTATGTGATATACACCAACATAAAACAATGAACTATTAATGGCATAGACTGTTGTTATAAGTCCTTATCTTGGCGCTTCTTAGCGAATTGCCAACCATATAAACAAGCAATCAGCATGCTAATGGCGCTAAACAACGAGCTGACTTCTCTTTGCAGTATGGAAATAAGAACCAGCAAAATTGAGCATATTCCGAAAAAACACAACACAATTTAAGGCCATGATTGCTTAATAACCCCCCCCTTTACGAGGTTTATTAAAAACCAATCGACAACCTAGTTTGCCAAACCACCAAGAGCACAAGGCCAACGCAAGTGAGCCTAAAACAGCAATAAAACCAAATGCAGAATTCGCTAAAACCACACCAATCAAAGCTGTAAAAACGAGCGCAATGAAAAGAAGTACTAAACCGACACAGATCTCCATACCTCTGCCTGATGGTTGCTCATAAAAGTTCATGTGACTCCAAGGACATAACACCAGGCTAAATTGAGACACCAAGTGGAACTGAGCCTAGCTTCAATCATCTCTCTTAATTACTTTGCCCGGTGGCTTTTTGAGAAAACCACACAAGCACGAACAAATTCATAGAATAAAACGATAGTCGCAAATATTAAACAATGATCTGCGGTTGAAACATAAGAATCACCACAATCCCCGTTATACGCAGTTCTGGTGTAAACGAGTGAACCAACTATCAGAGCAATAGTGACTACTAAAATATAAGCCTTGTTCCTAGTTCTGCATAATCGAACAAAGCTGGCGACAGTAACCAGAATAAGTGCAGCAATTGCGTAAGGATCCGCATGCGCAAAACTTCGCTCATAGGCACTTCCATCAAAACAAGCTATTGATGAAAAGGGATAAAAACACAAAAAAATAGCGGCGAATTTAATCGTTTTCACTGTCGCTTAGTGACCTGTAGTTATGTTAAGGGGAAAGAAAAGCACTACCAAAGCTGCCGCGCTCACCTCAGTTGCCAATAACAACGCACGGTAAAGACGCCACGCATTACAACTTCTTATCGGTCATTTTCTGTCGTTCTTTTGCCCACAGTCTATCAGACCTAAATGCATACATAAAAACGGGATAAGATATAAACAAAAGTAAGCCAAATGTCCCCAGAGAAAACACCAGCTGAATTAAGCTTAAGTGATTAATTGTAAATGCAACTCCCCACAAAACAACCAAACTACCCGGAACTAAAATCGTAAGTACGAAGATTAGGATAGCTATTGCTTTGCTTCCAATTGCAACCCCGTAAGCATAACCATACATAGGTATCAGTATTGAACAGTACAATATAAGCGATACAAAAGTGTTAAGTTCTATATGCTCGTTAAATGATAAGCCAATAAACTCAAGTGCAGTGATGAAGGCTGAAAAGCCAAACAGTATTTTCCATTTTTTCACAACTATCCCCTTAATGCATCACGCCTCAATCAACGGTAAAAAGTAGCAGGCAAAACTCTAATCAAGCGCCACCTGTAACCCGTATTCTTCACAAAGTTCAAGCTTGGCAATAGCATCTTTAATCTTTATCACCGTCCCCATGTATTCGGCCTTAGCTGCCAGCAAATCAAAGTCACATTTTGCGTGCAGTTCTTTCAGATGATTTTTAATACTTTAACTGCTGGATTTATCAATGCAATCCCCTTCAAATCTTCAGGGCATAAACTGACAAGGCGCTTATATTATATGACTTTATCGCCAATATAAGTAAGTGGTCACAAACTAAGTTACGGATTACAAATAGGATACCAAGACTGATTAGGCGCAGGCTTTGTTGTAATTATACACGGCGCAAATAACCGACCTCACTGATAACAAATGGCGAACTTATCACACACTATTTTTTACTGGCCGGACAAAGGGGGTTTAAGGGCTTTTGGCTTTGGATAAAACAAAGATAAAGAGAATTATAAGCTTAAATGAGGAATGATATTGGGATGAGGATACAGAGTTTTACTGAACTTTATAAAAAGTGGCGGAGTGGACGGGACTCGAACCCGCGACCCCCGGCGTGACAGGCCGGTATTCTAACCAACTGAACTACCACTCCGCAGTGGTATGACTTTTTATGCTTATATCAAATGGCGGAGTGGACGGGACTCGAACCCGCGACCCCCGGCGTGACAGGCCGGTATTCTAACCAACTGAACTACCACTCCGCAGAGATATAATGCAATTTTTTACTCGTTAAAATGTTGGCGGAGTGGACGGGACTCGAACCCGCGACCCCCGGCGTGACAGGCCGGTATTCTAACCAACTGAACTACCACTCCACGAGTAAATAACGATGTTAGTGACGTCGTTTTGTCATAAATTCAGACTACATTGAGTCTGATAATCCAAACTAAACCCTGGCTAGATGGCGGAGTGGACGGGACTCGAACCCGCGACCCCCGGCGTGACAGGCCGGTATTCTAACCAACTGAACTACCACTCCACGGTGGTTTAGCTCGGTGTACTTCTTAAAGATGTTGGCGGAGTGGACGGGACTCGAACCCGCGACCCCCGGCGTGACAGGCCGGTATTCTAACCAACTGAACTACCACTCCAAAGAAGTACTGCACAGGATAAGCGATTGGCGGAGTGGACGGGACTCGAACCCGCGACCCCCGGCGTGACAGGCCGGTATTCTAACCAACTGAACTACCACTCCAGCGTGCGCTTATAGAGAAAAAGTATTCGTTTTGTCATAAATTCAGACTACATTGAGTCTGATAATCCAAACTAAACCCTGGCTAGATGGCGGAGTGGACGGGACTCGAACCCGCGACCCCCGGCGTGACAGGCCGGTATTCTAACCAACTGAACTACCACTCCACGGTGGTTTAGCTCGGTGTACTTCTTAAAGATGTTGGCGGAGTGGACGGGACTCGAACCCGCGACCCCCGGCGTGACAGGCCGGTATTCTAACCAACTGAACTACCACTCCGCAGTGGTATGACTTTTTATGCTTATATCAAATGGCGGAGTGGACGGGACTCGAACCCGCGACCCCCGGCGTGACAGGCCGGTATTCTAACCAACTGAACTACCACTCCACGGTGGTTTAGCTCGGTGTACTTCTTAAAGATGTTGGCGGAGTGGACGGGACTCGAACCCGCGACCCCCGGCGTGACAGGCCGGTATTCTAACCAACTGAACTACCACTCCACGGTGGTTTAGCTCGGTGTACTTCTTAAAGATGTTGGCGGAGTGGACGGGACTCGAACCCGCGACCCCC
Source organism: Pseudoalteromonas rubra (assembly GCF_000238295.3). NCBI lineage: Bacteria > Pseudomonadati > Pseudomonadota > Gammaproteobacteria > Alteromonadales > Pseudoalteromonadaceae > Pseudoalteromonas > Pseudoalteromonas rubra. Next base: position 474,309 of record NZ_AHCD03000027.1, on the reverse strand, counting down.
GGCGTGACAGGCCGGTATTCTAACCAACTGAACTACCACTCCACGGTGGTTTAGCTCGGTGTACTTCTTAAAGATGTTGGCGGAGTGGACGGGACTCGAACCCGCGACCCCCGGCGTGACAGGCCGGTATTCTAACCAACTGAACTACCACTCCACGGTGGTTTAGCTCGGTGTACTTCTTAAAGATGTTGGCGGAGTGGACGGGACTCGAACCCGCGACCCCCGGCGTGACAGGCCGGTATTCTAACCAACTGAACTACCACTCCACGGTGGTTTAGCTCGGTGTACTTCTTAAAGATGTTGGCGGAGTGGACGGGACTCGAACCCGCGACCCCCGGCGTGACAGGCCGGTATTCTAACCAACTGAACTACCACTCCACGGTGGTTTAGCTCGGTGTACTTCTTAAAGATGTTGGCGGAGTGGACGGGACTCGAACCCGCGACCCCCGGCGTGACAGGCCGGTATTCTAACCAACTGAACTACCACTCCACGGTGGTTTAGCTCGGTGTACTTCTTAAAGATGTTGGCGGAGTGGACGGGACTCGAACCCGCGACCCCCGGCGTGACAGGCCGGTATTCTAACCAACTGAACTACCACTCCGCAGTGGTATGACTTTTTATGCTTATATCAAATGGCGGAGTGGACGGGACTCGAACCCGCGACCCCCGGCGTGACAGGCCGGTATTCTAACCAACTGAACTACCACTCCAAAGAAGTACTGCACAGGATAAGATGTTGGCGGAGTGGACGGGACTCGAACCCGCGACCCCCGGCGTGACAGGCCGGTATTCTAACCAACTGAACTACCACTCCGCAGCATCTTGTTCTCTCGCTGTTCAGGTGTGCTCCCTGACAGCGGCGTGAATAATACGAATGCCCCCCTTAAGAGTCAACACCTTTTTTGAAAAAATCGGGGATTTTTAGTCATCCGACATCGAAAGGTTCAAAATATCAGCTGATTTGTCATTTTTTGAACTTGGTTTGCCAGAGTTTTCTGTATCCTGATCTAACTCTTCCAAATCTAACTGCTTTTTCTTACCGATAAAGGGCAGGCTTATTTTAATTTTGATGGGCTTTTTCTGTACAAAAATACGCACGGCCAGCCAACCCAACAGCAGGATCAGCAAATTGCCAACAACCACAATGGCGACAATGGCACCGGTACTGAGACCCGGTTCCGGTTCAGGCGGTGCGACCACACGCTGAGTTGGACGCTCTGACTCAGGTAACTCTGGTACTTTTTCAATGGGGCGTTCTATTTCAAAGTTATAATCTGGCAAGCGGGCCATAAACTCTCGGCCGTTGATGTTTTCACCAAAGGCGGACAACTCCACACTGTATCGACCCCAGTCATAGTTTTTAATTGCCAGCTGACGGTACAAACGTTCTTCACCATTGAGGGTGAACATTTGCTCTTCACCATTGGGGTACAAGATTTTGCCCTGAAAGATCACAGTTTCCGGTTTCACCACCTCGGACTCCAGCCTGATAGTCAGCTGGTGCTCAAACTCTTCCTGCCCTGCCAGCATCAATTCAAAAGAAAAAGGTGGCTCTGCAATAATGATGGGATCTTTCACTACGCGACGTTTGAGGATGGGCGTTTCTATATAGAATTCGGGTTGCCACTCACCGGCTGGAAAATTCAGACGAAACTCACCAGTAAAGATGCCATCCAGAGGGCGCTCATCAAATTCCCGGCCATCATCTTTAAATTCGGCCACACTTTGCGTGCCCGCACCAAAGTTAGCGTACTGATCATTATTAGTGCTGACAAACTCGACATACAGAGTAACAACATCACGGAAGTAACCAATATCGACAGGTTGGCTATCGTTGGTGACTTGTCCCTGAATTTTCAGCATTTCACCACGGAATATCAAAGGCGGTAAGGGGTCAACCTGCAACTCAATATCCCCTAATACCATGACCCGGCTGTCCTGGCGGATCTGGCCTAACACCTGCCATGGACCAGGCATAGGATCGGTCACTATCACCAGGTCATAACTGATCTCGTCATACCATTCGAGCTTCTCGTCAGCAATGGCATGCGTGGCGTAGTATTTACTGCCGTCCGGTTTTACCAGCACCACTGCAGGCGTACCGGGGGCACGAAAAAACAATAGCGTAATTTTCTTAACATTGTGGTCAATGCGAAAGCGGTTATCCAGTAAAGGGATTTCATTGACCTTGCCGTCTCGCTCAAGCAACGTAATTTGCGGTGTGTCGGCCATCATCTTCACGCTAAACACTGCGCAATATAACAACATCAATCCTGTTAAGCCGATCCGCATGCCACTTTACCTCATCATAAATTAATCGTTCTCTTGCACTACAGGTGCGAGCCTGAGTGCAGCTACTGCTGCCACAAACTCTGCCCGCAGGCTTTATTGACCAGCTCCATGCGCGCTTCATGCGCATCTAACTCTTCTGCCGTCGCCAGCACCACATTCAGCGGCGCACGCTCAGCACTCAAACGACGGATCCCCCCGCCACTACCCTGCTGTGCCTGTTCATTGTGCTGAGCCAGATTAAGCTTCTTCTGGCCCCCTGTCATAGCCAGGTAGACATCCGATAAAATCTCGGAATCCAGTAAAGCGCCGTGCAATGTTCGTTTTGAGTTATCTATATCATAACGGCGACATAAAGCATCAAGGCTGTTCTTCTGACCCGGATGCAAGTCCCGCGCCATCACCAGGGTATCGAGTACCTCACATACCTCATGAGTTTTTGCAAACCCCTGATTTAGCATAGCAAACTCATGATCCATAAAGCCGACGTCGAACGGCGCGTTGTGGATCACCAGTTCGGCACCCTGAATATAGTCATAAAACTCTTGCGCAACGTGGTGGAAGAAAGGTTTGTCTCGCAGGAACTCATTGGTAATACCGTGAACGTCAATGGCCTCTTCTTCAATACTACGTTGTGGGTTGATGTAGACATGGAAATTGTTGCCAGTCAGGCGACGATTCACTAATTCCACACACCCGATCTCGATGATCCGGTGACCTTCTTTGGGGTCAATGCCCGTGGTTTCTGTATCCAGTACTATTTGTCTTTTATGCATATCGTCGATTGCCTAACTTTGCTATGGTTAGCGTCTATTGGAGTATTTTACATAAAAACAGGCAAATTCGTGCAAAAATCCGTAGAGATCTATACCGACGGCTCCTGCTTGGGCAACCCGGGTCCTGGCGGCTATGGTGTGTACCTCAGTTACCAAGGTCATGAAAAGACCCTCAACGCCGGATATCGGCTTACCACAAATAACCGCATGGAGATGCTGGCAGCCATAGTTGCCCTCGAAACACTCAAGCGTCCATGCCAGGTGATCCTGTACACAGACAGTCAATATGTGAAACAGGGGATCGAATCCTGGCTGGCCAACTGGAAAAAGCGCAACTGGAAAACAGCCGCTAAAAAGCCAGTTAAAAATGTCGACCTATGGCAACGACTGGACGCTGCGGTTCAGCGTCACACCATTGAGTGGCGTTGGGTTAAGGGCCATGCAGGCAACAAATACAATGAACTGGTGGACGACCTGGCACGCGAAGCCGCTGGCGGTGCGGATCTGCAAGAAGATACCGGTTACCAGAGCGAGTAACCGACTAACTTTGTTCCTGATTACGACTGTGCTTCAGTCGCGCGCCTTTTACCGCTGGTGTCCATTTAGGACGCGCATGCCATTTGGGTTTAATCGGCGTTAAAGGTGCGACTCGTTTGCGGGCCACCAGCAAATAAACACTGCCCATCGGCTTCATGTAATGACGACAAAAACGTCGCCAGGGCGCAAAACGCGACAGCCGTGAACCTCTTGCCAGTGACGCATGAACGAATCGCTCATCGGCAAGAATTTCAAATCCCAGCAGATCCAGCCAGTCCTTAACCCGGGACGGGGTAAAAAAGCGTCCTGACCAGGGCAGTTTTTCTTTGCTAAATGGCAGCAAATGCGCCAGTCCACACAGACTAAATGGATTAAATCCGCTGATCACGATATACCCACCCGGGATCAGTGTTCGGTGTGCCTCGCGTAAAATATGATGGGGATCAGAATGATACTCCAGACATTGGCTGAGAATGCAGGCGTCTACGCTGTGTTCGTAAAAAGGTAACTCATCAATTTCTGCTAACACGCCAACATGTCCCCCCTCTGGCGCAACACAAATCTGATGACTGATAGGACTTAGTGACGTATCCAACTGACCACTCAGGCAGCCCAGCTTAAGCATATGATAGCCAAACATTCGGGGCAGCCAATGGGCCATCCGCCTTTCTATGCCTGCGCGCACATAATCTCCATGTGGAAAGTCCTGCCACTGGTAGGGTTTCGGCCCCTGCTGAAAACTTAGAGCTGGTTTCATGATACGCACTCGCTATACTTGTTACACCTTCACTTTATAGAGCAATGAGTTATGGCGCAAGTCGCAGTGCAAATCCACCCCATCAACGCCTTCAATGACAATTATATCTGGGCAATATGTCCGTCAGATAGCAATTTAATGTGGGTTGTGGACCCCGGGCAAAGCGAGCCCGTTATTGAATTCGCCACAGCACAACACAAACAGCTGGCAGGCATCTTAGTCACGCACCATCACTGGGATCATACCGATGGCATTGCACCTTTGCAGGCGCACTATGGCAGCCTGCCCGTCTATGGCCCAAAAAATACGCCATTTGGTGGCATCACACACCCTTTAAAGGACGGTGATAAGGTCGCCATTGCCGGGCTAGACTTTATCATTGCTCATACTCCGGGACATACACTGGACCACATCTGCTACCTGGGCACTGAGCTGGCATTTACCGGAGATACCTTATTCAGTGCGGGCTGTGGCCGTTTATTTGAAGGCACTTCTGCACAGATGTGGCGCGCGATGCAAACCCTTGCCCAGCTCCCTCCCGAGTGTAAAATTTACTGCACGCATGAATATACACAGGCTAATCTGGCTTTTGCCGCTGCGGTAGAGCCAGATAATATCGACATTACCAGGTGGCGGGAGTGGGGCCAGACACAACGGGCACAGGCACTACCGACCTTGCCGACCACCATCGCACGTGAGTTAAGCATTAACCCATTTATGCGGGCAAATCTGCCACATATGCTTGATACTGTACCGCCTGAGTTACAAACGGACTGTGATGAAGACTGGCAAAGGCTTGCCGTGCTCAGACAATGGAAGGATAATTTTTAGGCACTGCTTTAATTTTTACAACTAAACAGTTAACATTGACGGGTTTTAGCTGTGGATTTTCTGCGGCACCGTACCCTGACAATGGATCAATGACCGAGTTTTATGAAAAAGCCTCTCTTGCTGCTGTTAATATCAGCACTGTTGAGCGGTTGTCAAACCACGTTCGACAGCCCCACAATTGAACAAGCCGAACAACTGGATCACGCCAGTCCAGCCGAAATCAGCGACACTCTGATGAGTGCCATTCAGGAACCCGTGGAAGCCGATGAGCCACCACCGGTGTTCGACGATGTCTGGGAGCGGATCCGCTATCAGTTGTCTATTGACGTGCCACAAAATCGCCCCGTTGTGGCAGAGCGTAACTACTATCAGCGCCACCAGGCTTACCTGGATCGGATTTCAAAGCGCGCCGAACCTTACCTCTACTATATTGTGGAGGAAGTAGAGAAACGCGAAATGCCGATTGAAATTGCACTGTTGCCAATCGTAGAAAGTGCGTTCGATCCGTTCGGTTATTCTCACCGCAGCGCGTCTGGGATCTGGCAGTTTATGCCGCAAACCGGAGAGCGGTTCGATCTGAAACAAAACTGGTGGTATGACGGTCGTCGCGACATCGTTCAGTCAACTCGCGCCGCACTGGAGTATCTCACTTACCTGCACAAGACACTCGAAGGTGACTGGCTTAATGCCATTGCGGCCTATAACTCAGGAGAGGGGCGATTGCTCAAGGCGATCCGAAAGAATCGTAAAAAGCATTTGCCAACCGATTTCTGGTCTTTAGATTTGCCACGTGAAACCACAGCCTATGTGCCTAAATTGCTTGCCCTGTCTGACTTGTTAAAGCGCCAGGATGAGTTTAATGTCAAATGGAACAAGATCATCAATGCGCAAGTAGTTGATACCGTTGAAGTAGGATCACAAATCGACTTAGCGTTAGCCGCCGAAATGGCCGACATGTCGCTCACTGAGCTTTATCGCCTGAACCCGGGCTTTAACCGCTGGGCCACCGATCCGAACGGGCCACATACCCTGTTGCTGCCGGCAGATAAAATCGAAGCATTTCAAACTCGCCTTGCCAGTACACCAGTCCAAGATCGTCTGCGCTGGCAATACTACACCGTTGCACGCGGTGATAGTTTATCTGTGATTGCCAAGAAGTTTTCCACCAGCACCAGTGCGATCCGTTCACTGAATAAGCTTGATTCACATATGATCCGGGTTGGGCAGAAACTGCTGGTCCCACTGAGCGACGGCGAGTTACAAAGCGAGCATTTACCAGATGCTGTACGCAGCGCTGCGAACAAAACAACACGCAATAAAAAATCCCATACAGTCACCAGTGGCGATACCTTATGGGATATCAGCCGCGAATATGACGTCACCGTCGCGCAGCTTGCCAAATGGAACAAGCTCAAAGCCAACGCAGTGCTTAAGCTGGGACAAAAACTCACCATTTATCAGGAGCAGAGTGCCACTCAGCCTGTCGCAAACACGACCGAACGCACCATAACCTATAAGGTGCGCAAAGGGGACTCTCTGGCACGGATTGCGGCAAAGTTTAATCTCACTGTCAGTGAAATCGTAAAGTGGAACAAGCTTGCCGGTCAGAAGTATCTCTACCCCGGTCAAAAGCTGAAACTGACCGTTGATGTCAAACGCTCATAACGTTAAAAGCCGCTGACAACAGCGGCTTTTTTATTTGCTCTACACATCACGCCTTTATCAAAGGTGTTGCAACCATTTCTGTAGCCAGGGTGCGACCGCCTCATAAGGCTCAAAATGCTCACACGCATCCACATCCAGCCTGGGCTCTGTCACTGTGGCATTGAGTTCCTGAACCAGCGCATCGATCTGGCGCCCGGCACCACAAAAGGTGTCACCGTAACTACTGTCACCCAACGCAACAACCCCTACGGTTTTCCCCGTCAGCATGGGAAACTGACTTTGCATTTGCAATACTAAGGGTAGCAGGTTTTCCGGGATATCGCCTTGTCCGGTTGTTGAAGAGATAAACAGTAAATTGTCCGCTGATTTGACCTGCTCGAGCGTAGGCACGTCGACGATCACTGCGCTATGCCCTTGCTGCTCAATGTCGTTTTTAACTTCGGAGGCTAAGTTTTCTGCATTGCCAAATACTGAGCCAACAAAAAGCGTAATGGATGCCATTATAGATAGTCCTTTTCTGTGTCTGGCCAGCCCAGTTGCTTGCATAAGTTCAGCATTTCTTCTCCCAAGCTGGCGCGAATGGTGATGGGTTGTTGACTATAAGGATGCAAAAACTTGAGCTCAGTTGCAAATAACATCAAACGACGAATACCAAAATGCCCCTGAAAAAAGTGATTTTGCTTGTTATCGCCATGATTCACATCGCCAATTATCGGATGATTCAGGTGATTAAGGTGACGACGGATCTGATGTTTACGACCCGTTTTTGGAAAACACTCCACCAAAGAGTATCGAATGCTGGGGTATTTACCCAACGGTATATTGAGCGTTGCCTGATGCAGACAGTTGAACTGAGTTTGTGCTTCCTGCGGCGCTTTATCCTGATCAGCAAACTTATCAGCAATTTTATCAAGCTGCTCTTTCAAGGGTTTATCAACATAAACATCTTGCGGTGCAAAGCCCCGTACCAAAGCCAGATAGCGCTTTTGCACTGCGCCGTCGATGAAGATCTGATTCATATCACGCGCTGCCTCAGAGCTCAGCGCAAACAACAAGACACCGGAAGTCGGCCGGTCAAGTCTGTGCACTGGGAACACATGCTGCCCCAGCTGGTCCCTGAGCATCTGCATCGCAAACTGCGTTTCACGTTTGTCTAGAAACGAACGATGAACCAGTAAGCCTGAGGGTTTATTAATGGCCACATAATGCTCATCCTGATAAATAATCTCTAACATCCGGGCCTACTCCGAAACAGCTGAGTCTAGGCGCTGTAACACACCCAGCAATGCGCTAAACTGGGGGTGTTGCGCTAAACTGACTTCTGCCATGGGCGCGATGGCCATATTGGCAGGTAAAGGTGCGCCGTTTTGCAACAAAGTACGCATCTTGACGATAAAAACAAACTGTAACCATTGCTCAAACCGTAACGTATCGCAGCAAAATGGCTGAGTAGAATGTAACGCCTGTTCCGAAACGGGCTCTGCCTGCCAAAGTTTAGCCTGGCGCAAAGTGTGTTCGAGCTCATCAAGCAGTTGCCATACTGGGTGATCCATAGTGCTTCCTCAGACAAATACAAAAGCCCCATTATACCCGATCCAATGCGGGCGTTTGTATCTTTATGGTCACCCTTATCAGTCACCAAGAATAAAGTTATAATCGCGCTTCAACGCAATTAAGTGAGATGAAAATGACAGCGCAAATTACGACTTTAGGTGAACTACTAACTTCAGCAGGCACGCAATGGCGCGCCTATGATATTGGCCGTCGCATAACCAAAATCGATAAAAAGCAGTTTGCGCAAATAGAAACCACTCAGGTGCCCTACCCTTACCCACTCGCTGGCCATGCATTATTAGCGATTCAGTTTTGGGACAACCAGGCCACTCAGGACCCCTATGTGTGGTTTTTGAAGCTACCACTGGATGAACAGAGTAAACTGGTTGCAGCCAGCCGTGACCACTTTGCCTCTATGGTCATCGATGCCTTAGGCACTCAGCTCACCGGCGAAGCGGCGCAAGGTAAGCTGGATAACAACCCCTATGTCTATGCACCTAATGCCAATAAACTGGCCGCGTTTAATGCGTTACTGAAAACCGAGCTCAAGCGCCCTGCGTCTCAGTACTATGAATATGCCGAGCTCTATATCGCCGGAAAACTGGGGTTAGATCAGTGGCAAAACCTGGCAGTACAAGGTCTGGCTGACTTTGCCATGCGCCTGGAGCATGGCAACAACCAGAACAATCTCAAGACCCACTGGTCACAATTACCCACAGAAGTTCAGTCACCTCTGGCGGCCATGTTAGAACATGTTGCCATTAGTGTTGAGCTAACCGAGCACTTATTGGCTGGCCTGAAACAAGCCGTGGGCGATCAAGACTCGACTGCGTGTATCAATCATCTCAGAGCTTTATCGGGTAGCCACAGTCTCGGGCTCATCGCTGATGCTGTTGATGCTATATTAGACTCACCACTGGCTGCCCAGGCCGATCTGCAACTCACGATTACTGGACGCTGCTGGGAAACACTGACTGACTCCACAAGGCTCATCAAACTCATGGACAGTGCGGCACATAACACTGAGGTGGACGGCTTATTTGAAAGCATTTTCGCCGATCTAGTTGCAATTCCAACATTGCGCCCACATGTCTTAGCTCTACTTAGAACAGAAAATCGCAGTGAAACACTGTCCAGAGCAATAGGCAGGCTATTTAAACGATGATCACTCTTTGGCTTTTTATTCTTATTGGCGCAATCATTGCGTCATTTTGGTTTGGCCGTCAGATTGCTGAGGCGGCACAACAACACGCTGTGGGACAAGCAGAAAAGCTCAATGTCCAGTTACTCAGTGTCGCTTGTGTAAAACGCAGGCTCGGTGTCCTGAGTAACGGAAAACTGGGAATAAAAAGCCAATTTGCGTTTGAATTCAGTTCAGATCAGCAAAGTGCTTACACCGGCACTATGCATCTTGAAAACCTTCGTCTGAAAAAAATGGATGTTCCACCCCACCGCATGCTGTGATTTCCATAGTCGGGTGACAGATTAAAGTGCATTTTTCAGAACGATCACACATGGTCAGTGTGGTAATGGTGAGATTTGAGATTAAAGAATGGTTTTGAAATGTGCTTTCACAACAAAAAAACCAAGGCGTAACCCTTGTGCTACGCCCCAATCTGACGAATTTCCTGGGAGGTATCCAATTCCTCTGCCTACAACAAACTAGCAAGCCGCCAAGCTTCATCATCCCCTGAACGGGTATACATCCTGACATACCCGATCTTCTTCCCTGACTTCATCCGATAGGTTACATCCTGTAGATATCCTTACCGCATCCAAGCACATCCTTCGTCGGCTTGTGTAAGCTCAGCTACACCGCTCGACTTGTCTTCCCTATTCCTTTTATAAACAACGTCCTTTTTGTGTCCTAAGCCATCCTGACCTTGTCCACTTCGCTTATCCTAAGCGCTCCTAACTTCCTTTGTTAAACATCTTCCTGATGTTGCCTGAGTCTCCCTTGACTCTATCCACTTCGCTTATCCTAAGCGCTCCTGACTTCCGCTGTTAAACATCTTCCTGATGTTTCCTGAATCATCCTGACTCTGTCCACTTCGCTTATCCTAAGCGCTCCTGACTTCCCCTGTTAAACATCTTCCTGATGTTTCCTGAATCATCCTGACTCTGTCCACTTCGCTTATCCTAAGCGCTCCTGACTTCCCCTGTTAAACATCTTCCTGATGTTTCCTGAATCATCCTGACTCTGTCCACTTCGCTTATCCTAAGCGCTCCTGACTTCCGCTGTTAAACATCTTCCTGATGTTGCCTGAGTCTTCCTGACTCTGTCCACTTCGCTTATCCTAAGCGCTCCTGACTTCCGCTGTTAAACATCTTCCTGATGTTGCCTGAGTCTTCCTGACTCTGTCCACTTCGCTTATCCTAAGCGCTCCTGACTTCCGCTGTTAAACATCTTCCTGATGTTGCCTGAGTCTTCCTGACTCTGTCCACTTCGCTTATCCTAAGCGCTCCTGACTTCCGCTGTTAAACATCTTCCTGATGTTGCCTGAGTCTTCCTGACTCTGTCCACTTCGCTTATCCTAAGCGCTCCTGACTTCCGCTGTTAAACATCTTCCTGATGTTGCCTGAGTCTTCCTGACTCTGTCCACTTCGCTTATCCTAAGCGCTCCTGACTTCCCCTGTTAAACATCTTCCTGATGTTTCCTGAATCATCCTGACTCTGTCCACTTCGCTTATCCTAAGCGCTCCTGACTTCCGCTGTTAAACATCTTCCTGATGTTGCCTGAGTCTTCCTGACTCTGTCCACTTCGCTTATCCTAAGCGCTCCTGACTTCCGTTGTTAAACATCTTCCTGATGTTTCCTGAGTCATCCTGACTCTATCCACTTCGCTTATCCTAAGCGCTCCTGACTTCCCCTGTTAAACATCTTCCTGATGTTTCCTGAGTCATCCTGACTCTGTCCGCTTCACCCTTTCCTGGCAATGATGTCCTTCCGTCCTTGAACACGATTAAGTTTACGCAATCCTGAATAATGGGAAAGGCGCTTTTTCTCACACTTTTTTTCGTCACCTTCTTGAAATATTCACAAAGACATTAAATTTCAATAACTTAACTTATTGCGGAGGGTTAAAACACTGATACTAAAACGCCTTGACCTACATTCATGTGAGAAAAGTCTCACAGGCTTTTTTCCATAATGGCGGTTCGAGTTTTAAACAGCAGTTCACCCTGTACTGATTTGAAGGTTAAAACCTGAAGTTTTTCATAACCATGCTGGCTAAAAAAGAAGTTCTGTTCGGCCTCAGACACAAATACCCCGAGACCGCTGGCCAGGGGGTTTTCTTTAACTAATTCGTCCAGTGCATCCAGTAAATGATGCCCCAGTCCCTGACCCTGATAGTGTGGCTCTACAGCAATAAACGAAAGAAAATAATAATGTCCACAATCCGTCAGTGCCTCCCGTATGGTTTTTTCTTTGTCTATTAATTGCTGAGTTTGCAAGTATCCTGCACTCATCATTAACCGCAAACGCCAGTCCCAGCGTCGCGATGCTTGCAGCTCTGTCTGAGCTTCAAAGACACAGGCAATCGCCAGCAAGTCTTCTTCCTGGTAAAGACCAATTAGAGGTTGAGCAGACTGACCAAAGCAGGACAACTCCTCACGGATCAAAGCACGTAGTCGTGATTCATAGGTTTGTTCATCCGCCCCACCCAGCACATCTTTGAATAACTTGTCATCATGGTAGGCTCTGTATAACAGGCTGGCTGCCACCCTGCTGTCTTCCGGAGATAAATGTTTAATGGTTAACTGCGCACTGGTCGTTGAGTTTGTCATGGTAAGTCCTTGTGTTTTTTGTTGTGATTATCCGACGATTTTTACTTGTCGGTGTGGTAAAGCTACTATAGTTATAGCGTACTTTTTAAACAACCAGAGGGCATATGGATACCAGTGCACATAACCTAAAAAACTTATTCGCTCAGCTTGGATTAGACAACAGTGATGCAGGCATAAAAGCATTTTTTAGTCAGCACACACTGCCCAGTGATATGCTTTTGGCTGAAGCCCCGTTTTGGAACCAAGGACAAAAGCACTTTATTGAAGAGTCACTCAGAGAAGATGCTGACTGGAGTGAAATAATCGATGAGCTGGATGCAAGGTTACGCTGAACAAAGCTGGCCACACTGGCGATAACCGGAGCATTACCCTGCATGTGCTGTGCTAAACACATGTAATATTGCGAAGCGTTATAGTCACCTCACAAACACGAGCTGCATCTTTTTACTGGTGATGTTGTGGCAGCTTAGGTGATACAATGCACTGAGTTTTAATTTCCAGAGGCCGCTTTATGCACCCCGCAGTTTTGAACGCAATTGCCGCACTCGTTGCGCAAGGCAAAACCCCTACTGTTGCCACCACCAAAGCCAAACTGGCCGAGCCCGTTGCAATGCCCTTGATCATTGCGGGACTAACGGCTTATAAAAATAACCCAGATCTGTTATCAACACTGGACGAGCAGCCAACACAGAGCGCACAACCAGCAGCACAGGATAACGCGCAGACACAGTTAGATCGCATCGAGGCGAAACTGGATAAATTACTCGCTCTGCTGGAGTCTCGTTAAGATGTTCGTAGTTGATCTCACTTTTGACTGTTATCAGGACACTACGCTTGAGCAAGCAGAGCAGGCCATCAACCGAGTGGTTAACGCGCTGCGTTTCAACGGCCAAATCATTGGCGATGAATTTCCCACCGTTTTAAAAGAAGGCTTTTTTATCACCCGGGTAATGTGTCCACTTGAAGATGCACTGCATCCTCTGCATCACAGCCCATTCGTTAAGCACGCCATTGATCAACTCCAGCAGGCGGGATTGTTAGCACCAAAAGTCAAAGTAATAGGTCAGGATATTCATGCCAATGGCGCTGATCAATGCCAGTCTCCGTCCAGCTATATTCTCTACACAACCTATGTACACACCTGCAGTCCGTTGTATTGTGGTGATGATTTTCAGCCAGTGCCGCTGTATAAAATCCCGGCCATTGCCAATGGCGATTATAAAGCACTGATAAAATGGCAAGAAGACTGGCAGGCCTGTGATCAGATCCAGATTAATGGTGCAACACGCTGCGAGTTTGCCGCCCTCAATGAGTTGACCAGCCTGGACAGCGATCTCACCCGCCGGGGCCTAGATCTCAGTAAGCGGATCCGTTATCTCACCAAAAAGCCGGTTTACTATTACTTGTATCGGGTTGGGGGCGAGAGTCTGGCGCAGGAAAAAGCTCGTTTGTGTCCGAGCTGTGGCGCACATTGGGCGCTAGATGAGCCCTGGTTTGGCATTTTCGATTTCAAATGTGATGCCTGTGAACTGGTTTCCAATATTTCCTGGGATTTCCAGTAAAGACACAAGAGGTGGCCTGGCCACCTCCTGATATAGCTTAAAACTGCGAGACCAGCTGAGCCAGAAACGCACTCAGGCTGGGCGCCAGCACTGTATGTGGCGCCTTACCCACACGTTCAAGACATACTTCACCCGTACTGAGTTGCACTGTAATTAAGACATCTTCCTGCGCAGTCAAACCAATAAAAACGGTATCAGCTTGCTTCAGGCGGCGCTTCATTAACACATGCCCGGTGATATTCTGTTGTAAGCGCTCGAAATCTTCTTCATTCCAGGCCTGCAGCAGTTCAACCTCTTCTCCATCCAGCTTAGCCACAATATTGCCACCATACGCTGTGCCATAAAACGCATTTAATTCAGGGCTAAACTGAGTTTCCAGCGCACTGGCCAGTGCAGTCAAATCACCGCCCGGATTTCTGGACACGGCTTGCCAGGCAATCAGGCCATCGCCTCTTGGCTCACCGGTTTCACACGGGCTGGGCCATTGTGCGTCATGCTCGATCAATGGCCAGTGACCCCGGGTCTGCTGTACCGAGTTGGCAAATTTATCATGAAGTTCGAGGATCAAAGTGCTCACGCTCATACTGCTATTTTCGCTCATTATTCGCTATAATCGGGGCCATTGTAACTACTAATGGATCAACATGACAGACTACAATAACGCCCCGGAGTTAAAAGCCTCTGTGCTGGGTAAAACCACCGAATACGCCAGTCAGTATGAGCCAAGCTTGCTTCACCCTATCGCACGCAAGCTTAATCGTGATCAGATAGCCGTTGATGAGCAGGCATTACCATTTTTTGGTGAAGACATCTGGCATGGTTATGAGCTGTCCTGGCTGAATACAAAAGGTAAACCCCAGGTGGTTATCGCGCGCTTTGTGTTCCCTTGCCAAAGCAGCCATATTATCGAGTCTAAGTCATTCAAACTCTATCTGAACAGCTTCAATCAGAGTCAATTCGCCAGCTTTGACGCGGTACGTGACACATTACAGCAGGATCTCTCCAAAGCGGCCCAGTGCGATGTTACAGTGACTTTATACGGCCCTGACGACCACAATTGCCTGCCATTTTCAGCGCTGCCGGGAGAGTGTATAGATGAATTAGATATTGCCGTGGATGATTACAGCCCACGCGATGGCTTATTAACTCAGGAAAGTGACCAGCACGTGAGTGAAACCCTGCACAGCCACTTGTTAAAGTCTAACTGCCTGATCACCTCTCAGCCAGACTGGGCAAGTATTGTTATCCGCTATGAAGGGGCGAAAATCTGTCGTGAATCATTGCTACGTTACCTGATCTCATTTCGTGACCACAATGAATTTCATGAACAGTGTGTAGAGCGCATCTACTGCGATCTGCTGCGCGCACTCAACCCCACCAAGCTGGAAGTGTATGCACGTTATACGCGTCGTGGTGGCCTGGACATCAATCCGTTCCGCTCCAGCGAACAAGATAAGACCACCTTCAATGTTCGGATCAATCGTCAGTAAACGCCTCAATCGGCACGCTGACAGCACAAACATCGGTGTGATTGGCCTGGTGTAAAAACCAGGCTTCAGGACGATTTTTGCGCGCTGCTATCAAAGCCCTAAATGCGTCACTCTGGGTATTAAACACCCGAAAGCGTTGCTTGTCGGTACGCTGAATATCCGCCAATACCTCAACGCCAAGGATCGGGTTAAAAGGCTGATTTTCTTCAGGTTGTCTGTGCAATCGTTGCACATGTTCCATACCAGCTAACACTCGGCCAAAAACCGTGGTATTTAAATCCAGATACCGCTGTGCTGTTAATGTGAAATAGAACTCACTGCCCCCGCTATCAGCACTATTTTGCCGCGCCATCGCAAAGGTGCCCGGGCAATGCGTCTGCCAGGTACGTGTCCCCTTGTCGTTCTGTGCAACAGCAAACCCGTTTAAAAACCCGGTCCGTGGTGCATAACCATCGAGCAGGTTTAAGGGTGTGATCTCCTGAGGCTCAGCGGTTGCCAGGAAAAGCTCAGCGGGAATACTTTTTGACCCCTTGAGCGGGCGTTTCTCGTCACTCTGATCGCCGCCCTGTGCAACAAAACCTTCAACAAAGCGATATATAGTCAGGTCACGGTAAAAGTCCTCTCGCGCCAGCGCCTTAATATTTTCCACATGGCCGGGCGCCAGCTGCGGGTTCAGTTCGACATAAACGGGTCCGGTTGGCAAAGTGATCTTGAGGATGTGCTCCAATGGTACTGACCGCCAATCCGCATCGCCTGCCTGTGCGATGATCTCAGCAGGGGCTGGTGTCGCCTGAGGTACATCAACACTATCAGTTTGTGCTAGTTTGTCGGTTGCCTGACAGGCAGTGAGTGCGAGGAGTAACAGGGCTGCTGTGCTCATCCTTGATGTTATTTTGCGTATTATTATTGTCATTGTATGTTCCTGGTTGATACCACAATTCGCTGCGTGACAAAGGCGTCTCGGCAGACAAGGTTGGATTCGGCAAGCGCAGGTGGGTGCGCCCAGCCAAATCGAGTTGTGTTAGCTGTTCCGCGAAATGGCGACGAAATAGCTGCTCAAAACAACCATCCGCAATCGCTTGCTCAAGGCCTGCTTGCAGCAAATCACGGAGCTGGATATTGGCTTTATCGACAAACAGATAAACTGCTGATGGATAACTAATTAATAGACTGGGTTGCACCATAATATCAGTGCGTGAAGGAAAGTCATTGGCAGCCAGAATATCTAACGGCACGACATCCAGACGTTGGTTGCTGAGCATAGTCATGGCCTTTTCGGTATCGTGGAAAGCCACTACCTGTAACCCGTTGCGTTCGAACACCGCTCTGTCAGGCCAGTCATGACGCAGCCCAAACAGCAAAGGCTGCAACTGCCCCCAATGCTTAATATCCACAAAGTCCGCCGCCCGGCTGGCAGCAATGAACAACACACGATAGCCCAGCAAACCTTTAACCAAGGGGATACGCACAGCCAGGGCCTGCTGCTCACGCGCCTTACTGGTCACAGACCAAAACACATCAATGCCCGATGGTTTGCCGAGCAAACGCAATGCCCGACTCTGTGTCGGGATCCCGACAATTGGCTTAAATGTCACAGGTCTGGGTTGATAAGACAGTGCCAGTGCCAGTAACTCAGTCACATAAGGGTTGGCGCCCGCAGTGACACGGATCTCAAGCGGCCCAATAGCACGAGAGGCCGAGGCAGAGCCGGAGATACAGAGCATCAGTAGCAACAAAAAACGGCGCATCATTCGTCCCAGTCAAACTTATACAACAGATCAATACTCTTATATAAACCGCTGGTGGCTTCAATATAAAACTTTGAAAAAATACGATACCGCACTGCCACTTCGCTGAGCGATGCAAACACCCCGACCCGGTAACTGACCTGTACACTGGGCGTCAGATAGCCAGATACTTCAACTTGGGTATCGTCCCCGCTACCTTTGGCGGTCAGGTTCACGTCCTTAATCCCTATCGTCTCTCCCGCTTTGGCGAAATAACCCTTACTGCGATCGATACTCTGCGACAATAAAAATTGTGCCAGCATGGTATTGTTATTGCTGTCACCCTCCCCCAATGGCTGCCCATTGAGCAAATAAGCCAGCGCCTGTGCCTGATCCATCGCGGGCTCAGAGTAAATAACCAGCTCCGGACTGCGAATACTGCCTTTCACTTCAACACCAGCAACCACGCCATTGGCTGTGGTATCTGGGTTGCGGATCGCACGCACATTGATATAGGGCTTATCCAATGGGCCATTAAAGCCCAGCTGACCCGTCTCTATGCTCAAATCCTGACCAAAGGCCTTATATTGTCCTTCTCGCAGATTAATCTCGCCGCTGGCCAGCATGGCTGAAGCGAGTTGTTTTTCCAGCGATAGCTCACCTGCCAGATACGCATCCAGCCCCATCGCCTTGACTCTGACATCATCAAGCAAACTAACATCCAGGTCGAGACGATAATCCAGTATCTGAGCAGCCTCACTGGCACCGGGCTCAGTGCCATCAATGATGACCTGATCGTCACTCACAGTGACAACCCCTTCCGGCAGTTCTTCTACCTCTATGCGTCCATAAGGGACACTGACCGATCCCAATAGCTCAGCATACTGACCGTTGTAGCTCAGTGATAGATCAGGCGAAATATCCAGTTCGATACCTGGCTGAGGCATCAGCGTCAAGCGCTCACCATGGAGCTGCAATTTCGCCGCCATAGCGGCTTGCCAATCGACCTCACCGGTGAATGTAAGCTGGCCTCTGGGCAAGGTGTGCAGCTCACCATGGAGCAAAGCCTGCTGGCCATTCAGTTGCATATCAAGGTCCAAGTCGCTGATGGCCACAGGAATTTCACTGGCTTTTAGTTGAATATCCGAGGCTCTAAGCTGCCCATTTAGCTGCGGCTGAGACAGTGCACCATCAATCCCTATCTGACCGGCGATAGTGCCAGCCAGTTCCAGGTCGGGCCACAACAGACGGCGGAGTAAAGGTTTGAACTTATCAAGCTCTATGCCTGCGATGTTGACAAAACCGCGCATGGAGTGTGTCTCTGTCTGTAATGGCATCTCCAGTTCGCCATTGAAATGACCTAACTTTTTGAGCGCCAGTTGCCAGGCCGTTTTGGCTTGTTGTGCATCACTGTTGAGTGTCAGTGCAAAGCGCTCTATTTCAAGAGGTAAGGTCGGTGCTACGCTGTCTTCACTGTCGTTGAGCTGCTCAGCGACAGCGCCATGTAAAACAACCTGAGCATCAGACATATCCAGCTGCCCGTCCAACGCCTGTAACTGACCTTGTGACCAGTTTGCCCTGGCATGACCCGACAATAGGCCTTTTAGTTGCGCTGCGTTACTGAGTAACGGATTAAAATGCGCAAGGTGTAGTTGCTGCAACTCTACGCTGGCCTGGCCCTGAGCCCCCTGCTGCGCCGAGAAACACAGCTGTCCGGGTGCCAGTGTCCAGCATTGACGCCCTACCTCAACTTGCCCGGCTTTAGCCACAATTGGTGCCGATGACAGCAGTACCAGCTCGCTGCTGTTTATGCGCAACAGGCCCGTATCCAGTTGACCTGCCCAGGCTTGCTGAGCATATTGTCCACTTAATGCCAGCTCAGCGCTGCCGTCGTTATTCTCAATCTGTACCCTCAGCTGATGCTGGCTTTGATCACCTTGCGCCGTCATACTGAGTGCCGTTTCGGGTAGCTCCCCCAGCGTCACAGCAGGCAAAGAGACACGTAAATCCGTCAGCCAGTTTCTGGCCATATCCAGTGTCAGAGCCAGCGTCCCGCCTTCAAGCGATGTGTCCTCATAGATCAGTTTGTCGAGCTGGCTGTTGAACGAGAGTGCGGGCATATCAACCGGTCCGCTCGCGGTAAACACCCCAGACAGGTGTACATCCGCAGGCAAAAGCGAATTTCGTTCATGTGCCAGGGCCAGCTCACCTTGCAAGTCCAGTTGTTTATCGGCTTTGCCTGATACCATAATCTGACTTTGCCCGTAACTGAGCTGAGCAGCCTGGATCTCGCCATGTAAGTCACTATTCACTTTGCCTCGGGCTACCAGCTTCAGTGGCAATGCAGCCAACTGCCCCGAGAGTGTGAGCTCATTTATCTGTGCCTGCCAGCGTTCACCCTGCTGAGTAAACTCAAGCTGATAAGCGCCCGACAGCTGCGTCTCATCGAGTTCAAGCCAGGCGCCCAAAGGCAACCTGTGTAGTTCCCCCTGCAACCGACTACGAAGTCCATCTTTCCAGCTCACCTGCGCACTGAGTTGTGTATGAGCGTCTCCTAAAGCCAGTTCAGCCTTTTGCAACGCCAATGCGTTAAGACCTCCGTTGGCAGCCAGTTGCACCTTGAGCTGATTATCCAGCAAGGCCAGCTGCTTGCTGAGCGCCACATCGGCATGCGCGGTGAACTGATAGTCATCCGCGGTACCCGAGGCGCTGAACGCTAGCTGCTGCAGGGTGTTATCCGCATCGAGCGCAAATTGCCCGGCCCGAATATCCAATGAAAATGGCCAGTTTGGGACTGCCACATTCACACTTAAGGCGACCTCGCCTTGCGCCATACCAGTGATATCCGCAGCCAATTCAAGTTGCTGCAGGTCGCCATTCAATGTGAGCGAACTCTGATAATCCGGATGCTGATAGTCAAGCGTACCCGACACAGCCCAGCTGCTCAGGTCAGCCTGTGCTGTGACTGCCAGCTGATGAGCAAGATAAGCCATCGACAAGCGCCGTATCGACAACTCGGACTGCTGAGCACCTGCACTCAATGTTAGCTGATTCAATATCTGAATATCGCCCTCGTAGGGTTGATAAACAAGCTCGCCTACAGTCAGTTGTTCAAGATCAACGGCCATAGGAAGGCGTAAAGCAGGCAAGGATAATGCTGGTATCTGTGTCGGCATAACGAAAGGCGCAGCAGGTGCTGGTGCTTCAGATTGTTTGATTTGTATGCTGCCCAGTGCAAACTGACCAATCTGCATATCCTGCTCATCAATGCGTGCAGTCAGCATCAGCTCCTGAAGATCTATCTGATATCCGGCTGCTTTGATATCTGCAACACCCAGCGTCAGTTGCTCAATGGCAACGGAGAACGGCACAGTCACAGAACCCGGCTCAGGCGCAGGTTCTGTCCCTGTTGCGTCAGGTTGTGCGCTTCTTTGCTCAGTCAGATGTAAGGTCACCTGATCGGCACTGCCAGAAAGGCACAGGGTTGCACAGCTAAACCATTCAAGTGACAGGCTTAACTGACGTGCATCAAAAACAAGCTGTTCGTTTTCAAACCGGATATCCAGTACGGCATTAGACAACAAACGTGCCTGCGGCGAGCTTACCTGCAAACCAGAGACACTGTGGTTGGCCACCCAGACAACAAACTTATGACCGGGTAAGGTAAATAGCAGGCAAAAGACCGTCACACACACACCAATGACAGCATAGCTAATACGGCGCAGCCAGGTTTTCATTCCCATTACATCTCCGGTCCAATCACAATACTTAAACGGGTACTTTTGCTGTCTTTACTCAGTCCCCATGCGTGGTCTAGCCGAATTGGCCCAACCGGTGTCAGATAACGCAGCCCGAATCCTGCCCCCAATGCCCATTTCTCTTTAAAATCATCCGTCGCGGTACCACTATCAACAAACAAGGCAACACGCCAGTTAGGCAAAAACTGATAATTGTACTCAGCGCTGGCAGTCGCCAGGTATTTACCGCCGAGCAACTTGCCGTCCTCATCGCGCGGGGCCACAGACTGATAAGCAAACCCTCGTACGCTCTGATCGCCGCCTGCGAAAAAGCGCATATTAAAGGGCACGGCCGCAATGTCCTCAGTCACAATTGCACCGGCTTCCAGACGCGTCAGAAAAAAGTGTCGCTGCTCCAGGTTACGCAACCAGGCATTTTTCCATCGCACTTTGAGTAAAGATGTTGAAGAGATCACGGAGTCACTGGCCAGTTCGACCGAGATCAGTCGCTCATTCCCCCAGTAAGGCAGCATCCCCCCCAGCGTTTGCTTTTTCGCATAGCTAACCCCTGGGATCAGCATTTCAGTCTTAAGTACCTCACCATCTTGTTCACTGGTTTCATGTTCACGTTTCAAAAAAGCGGTACGCACCCAGTTACCGGATGTCAGCCATTGACGCTGAATCTGAATATTCCAGGTTTTGGTATCCACCCCTTCGGTCAGATCATCCTGCAACTGATAGCCACCAAGAATGCGAAATACGTCGCTATTAGGGTCACTCATTGGAATGGTGTAAGCCGCACTGATATCCTGCTGGCGCTGTGAAACATTAAGATCCGAGGTCATGGAGTGTCCCCCGTCAGTGATCCAGGGCTTACTCCACTTAAAGCGCGCTTTTGCCCCCAACTCAGTGCTATATCCACCACCAACTTCATAGCTATTGGCCGGTTTGTCGACCAACTCAACACGAACAGGGACCTCACCGCCTTGTCTGGCTTTCAGTAACGGGTAAACACGAACACTTTGAAAATACGGTGTCTCATTCAATGTCAGGTTGTACTCTGACAATTTATCCGCGGCATACAACTGACCAGACTGAAACGGGCTCAGTGCTCTGGCAAAGTCTATTGCTTTTGAATCAGAAGACAAATGCAGCTTACCAAAGCGATAGCGGGGGCCAGCTAAAAGGACTAAGGTAGCAGAAACCTGCTGTAATTCACGCTCTACAGTGATCTGCTTTTTCTGCCACTGAAAATCAAAATAACCCAGCTCCAGTAGCAGACTTTCAATTTGCGCTTTGGTGGCTTCATACTGATCATGTCTGACTTGCTCGCCAGCCTGGATAGCGCCCGCGATTAAACGGCTGCGCAGTGTTTCATCTGTAATCCCCTGTAAGGAGATCTCAACGCTGTGCCAGGACACTGGGGTCCCGGGATCCAGATGTAATGCGACACCGCGAGTCTGGGGGTCAAATGCTACAGAGAGCGTATGGCGATAATATCCAAGTGCCTGCAATGCCTTAGTAACATCTTTACTGATGAGCTTAGTTCTGCGCGGCGTAAATGGCTTACCCACGTAGGAGGCCATAAATCGCATGACGTTATCCCGAGCTTCATCCGTTAATTCAGCGCTGTCGGGGACACTGTAAATGGTAAACTCTGAGATACCAGATGACGCTTTAGCCAAGCAATGAAATGAAAACAGTAGCACAACAAGAATGGTACTAAACGCAGATAAACGCACTAAATAACCCTATAAATCACAGTGGCATTATGATACCACAGCAAGTTGACGCTGACATGGCGTGGTTAAGCCCAACACTGTGTTATTTTTATGCGCTTGCACGCAAATTTTTGCGGTCAGTGCTTTTTATTTTGTGTTGGATAGCGGACAATATCGCCAGCTATATTAACTTGAGTACGATTATGCAATTCCCTGATGATGACAACGGCCAGCTTCTGTCTGAAATTGCTGCAGCCGGTGTAGATCTCACGCAGATGCACAGCATCGATTTTTTTATCTTGTTTGAACAAAAAGCCGACGCAGAACGCTTTATGAGTGCCATATCTGCAGATGAGTTAGCACCAAACACTAAGCTGGATACCTGTCCGGATACTGGCGTATGGGAAGTAATAACTTCTGTGACTATGGTGCCAGATCACCAGCTTTTAACTCAGACAGAACAATACCTGGAGTCTATCGCTAACAGCCACGAAGGCTACGGTGATGGCTGGGGGATCCTCGCCGAGTAATGCTCGCGTGTTTTCGTCGCGGATAACAGCAAGTTCAGCTTAGCTTTTATCCGCGGTGCGATAACTGCCCTGATAATCAAAAATCTTCTCTGCCACCTGCCAGCCATACTTTTTATGTTGTCGGGCAATCACAAAATCTGGCGCCGATAACACAGTGGCATCCACCTGTGCCGCCTCCGTCCATGCCTTCACATTAACGCCAGTCCGGCAGTGTTTTTCAAACTGGCGAACAAAATAGTGCCGACTTTTGGGGTTCGCAAAGTCAAACACTTCGCTGACACTTGCGCCATCTTCATCAAAATAGGTGATTTTCAGCACTTGCGCCTTAACCACTTCACCACTTAACCCGCTACAGCGTATCACCATGGCATTTTTTAAATTGAGTGCCGCCCGCAGCTTATCGTCGGGATCTGCCAGCATCACTCCACAACTATGACACTGACGGGCCGCAATGTCGTTCTCGGCCCCACAACTGTCGCACTCTTTAAACTTAAAACGATAGTCACATTGTTGCTCATTGCCGTCGTCATCCTGTAACAACCCCTGACAACGCCTGCCAAAATGCTCAATAACCCGCCCCTGCTCATCATATTTGCCCCAGAAAATATTGCCAAAACCACAGCCAGGGCACAGTACCTGAACGGGTTCATTGTCTGAGTTAGGCTTTTTACTACCCACTTCCGGGTGGAATAAGTCAAATTCATTGGCTGCATAATCGATTACCAGACAATCTTTTTTACCTTCACTGAGACGCAGACCTCTGCCCACAATTTGCTGATATAAACTAACCGACTCGGTGGGCCTTAAGATCGCAATAACGTCGACATGAGGAGCATCAAACCCCGTAGTTAATACCGATACATTCACCAAATATTTTATTTCTCGACGTTTAAATGCGGCAATGATGTTATCCCGCTCACGATTATCCGTATCGCCAATCACTAAGGCTGTTTGATCTGTTGGTAAATAACCAATGATCTCTTTGGCATGTAATACGGTCGCAGCAAATATCATCACGCCATGACGCTCTTTGCTGAGTGACACAACGTGGTTAATAATACTCTTGGTAGCACGGGTATTACTCTGCAACAGCTGATTCATATCCGCTTCACTGTAACGACCAAAGGCGTTGCTATTCAGCGCGGAGAAATCGTAATTTTCTACTGCCGGATCGAGTTTATTAGGCGGAGTGAGATAACCATGCTTGATCATATAACGCAGTGGTAGTTCATAAATACAACGGCTGAAAGGGCTATTTTCACTGCCACGAACAAAGCCATGATAGTGATTTCGATACACCCAGCCACTGCCTAACCGATAAGGCGTTGCAGTCAGCCCTAAAAGCTTTAGAGCAGGGTTAAATTGTCGCAGGCGGTCAATGACCGCCATATACTGGCTGTCTTCTTCACCGCTGACACGATGGCACTCATCAATAATCAGCAAAGAATAAAAGGTGTCTATCGCTTCTAAATTCCTCGCCAGTGACTGAACACTGGCAAACGTTACCTGATGAAGCGTCTCTTTTTGTTTTAACCCCGCCGAGTAAATACTCGCGTTTAAACCATAACTTTGATATTTCTGGGCGTTTTGCTCAACCAGTTCTTTTACATGTGTCATCACCAGAATTTTGTGTTTCGCAAGTCGTGCTAACTGGGCGATGACCAGGCTTTTACCAGCCCCGGTTGGCAACACAATAACTGCGCTGTCATCGGACTTTTTAAAATGTGCGATGGTATTAGCGACCGCTTCTTCTTGATAAGGTCTGAGCGTGTAAATAGGGACACCTGAAAATATTAACGAGTTAGGATAAAGGTATAGATAGAATAAGACAGGATTTAGAAAGTGAACCGAATGGTTGTCCACTTAAACAGGGCAAGCCAGTCACTTATGAAATACTGTGACTGGCCTTAGGAGCGCACAATTAGATTTTGTGCTCTTCTAAATTAACACCAACAAACGCCTTTGGTGTTTTACCGCGACCAGTCCATTCAAATACCTCACCGTCTTTTTCAATACGGTATTTTGGGCGTACCTTACTACGCTTATCAGTCGCACTTTCCGAAGCAAAATCTTCTAAAGACAATCCTTTTTCTTTAATCAGTGCCAAAACTTCTTTTTTGGCTTCTTCCTGTTTTGCCTGCTCATCAATAGCAGCTTGGATCAGCTCCAGCGCTTTATTCAAATCACTGTAACTTGCAGTCTTTATAAAAGATCTTATTTCACGCATTGGATTACTCTCGTAGATTGTTGAATTTACAATTTTCTAAGTTAATTAAGCTCGATATATAGAGAGTATATTATATTTATCTCATTTCAAATTAAAAGTGATTAAATTTATAATGCCTGTTGATAATTACTCAATATTAGTCACGACACTTTCCACTATTAGGCACAGTGGTAAAATAACATGCCGGGCTAACGCATCCACACTTTCACTTCTGCCAGGCCATTCGACTGCAGCACCTGTAACTGAGATTCTACATTCTGGCTTTGCTCGAACTCAAAGGCATCCAGTTGTTCATCAAAAGTAATCGTCGCGGCGCCATCTCCACCACGCTGTTTTACTTCATGTAATGCGATGTCAGCCAGGTTAACCGAGGCCTCCCAGCCGATCACCTGTCCTCCCAGCAAGGGCAGTGGATAGAAAGACCAACCCACAGAGACACTCAGGTTTAGTGACTTACCATTGGGTAGCTTAAAGTCAAATTGGGCAATAGCTTTACATAAATCGCTAACATACCGCTCAACTTCAGAGCATTTAAAGTCCCGTAAGAGCAGTAAAAACTCATCGCCACTCCAACGTGCTACATAATCTGAACCCTGAGTACGAGTATTGAGCAAGGTTGCAAGCTGCTGTAAACAGCTATCTCCACCAATTGGGCCATAAGCATCATTGATTTTACTGAAACTATCTATATTCAGGATCATCAGCACCAGACTCTTATCCTGCTGACGCAATGACTGTGCGTTACGCTGATAGTGTTCAATATCCTTAGGAAGCTGGTCAAATAAGAAGCGGCGACTGCGAAGCCCGGTCAATTCATCTGAGTGGCTGACCAGTTTTAATTGCGTATTCACCTGATTCAATTTGTCGTTCGCTTTTCTCAGCTCGGTTGTGCGCTCAGCAACCAGCGCTTCCAGAGCAGCCTGTTTACGTCGCTCCTGAGTACGGAACACCCAAAACACCAGATAGAACAAAAACATGAAACCACAGGTGATAATCAAACGGAAAAACACCGTTTCATCAAACCGCTGAGGCAATTGCAGATTCAGCGACAGATTATGTGCCTGTTGCCAGTCCTGACCACGTCGCTTCACCTGTAATAAGAAGGCAAAATCACCCGGCGGCAAGTTTGTATATATGGCTTCCCGGCGTGACTGTGCATCGCGCCACTGGGCATCATGCCCTTCCAGTTTATAGCGAAATTCTATACTTTGCGGTGCATAAAAATCGATAGCCGTGTAGCGAATCGTCAAATCACGCTCGCTGGTATCGAGCTCAACCGGGCCCTCAAGTCTGTCTGGTGTCAGGTTTCGGTATGCCGTGGAAATACTCTCAAATTTGGGTGCCAGTTCAGCAGCACTGAACAATTGCACCTTTTTCGGGATCCGCACTATGCCTTGCAGGCTGGGGTAGAGAAGATAATCATCCTGTTCAACCACAGCATCATGCCCCAGCCCGGTACAACACTGGCTCGGCACCCCATCCAGTTGCCTGTCAAAGGGGTTGATCACCTGCTCAACCTGCAGATTCTGCACAGGTTCACTAAACTGCGCCACCGGCATCCGATATACCCCTTTCATGGTACTCACCCAAACGAGCTCCTGGGTTTTATCGAAATGCAATGACAAAATCGGGCCATAAGGTAGCCCGTGTGACGCATCCAGCTGATGCCAGTCTCCATCTTGGCTTCGATAATAAAGGCCATCATAAAAGGTCCCCACTAACGTGGCACTGCCTTCTACGTGTAAAATACTGGTGACATAAGCAGACTCAAGGGACGTCTGCCCGCCTATCTTCTCGATGCCACGTTCATTATATTTATAAGCCCCTTTGTCGGTGCCAATAAAACCAAAGCGAGGGAAGTCGACGACATAGGTAATAAACTGGCTACCAAGAAAGGCATTGTAAGTGAAGGGTGTCAGTCCGCTGTAATCGAGCCGATACAGACCACGCCCGGTCCCCAGCCATAATCCACCTTGATTGGAGGGGGTCAGCGTAAAGACCTGAGTCTGACGAAACTCTCGATTGGGGATGGCAAGTAATTTATCGTCTTCATAAATGACCACACCTCGGCCGGTGCCCAGAAACAAACGTTCGCCAATAAACTCCATATCATGGATCTCGACCCCTTTGAGCTGCTCTGAACTGATCACAGGCTCAAAATTATCGTTTCCATCCAACCGACCAACCCCTTCACGGGTCGCAACCCAAACGTTCCCCTGTAAGTCTTGCGTAATAGCAGAAACAGCCTGCTCTCGCTGCGTTCCCACGGCGAAACGCTCCACTCTGCCAGCATGCGCCAGCCACAAGCCTTCATTGATACTGGCCATCCACACATTTGAGTCGTTGTCGATGAAGATATCAGTAAACCAGATCCCTTGATCCAGCTGTGCCAGTTCAACATATTGCCACTGACCACCACTTTCTTTGTATAGCAGCCGTCCGTATGTAGAAACCCACATACCGCCTTGCTGATCGCTTAAAAACTTATAGGTCGCGTTATTGCCAATCTCATCGTAGCGCCGTAACACCTCATCGAAATCAAGAAAATAAGCCCCCAACTGGGAAGCCAGGAAAAGCTTACCGTCTATCCAGGCAAGGTCATGGATATTGGTCTGCGCTAACTGTCGGGGTAAAGAAACTTTGCTCGACAGCTCCAGTCGCATATCATTGGAACCCATGGATTGCGATTCGCTGATCCGCAGTAAATGGCGCTCATTAATCAGCCAAATCCCTTGCGGTGAAGACGTCATTTTGGTTACGGAGCCAACGATTTGGCTGATATGCGTTAGGGAGAGTTTTTTGTTATCAAGGTTATTTTCAGCCAAAGTAAGCCGCTTGGCCGAGACGTAATATAAGCCATTTGCCGCGACCCAGATATTGCCATTATGATCTTCGAGAATATCTCTGACTTCACCCTGGACTTCAAAACGCTCTGCGACCAGCGTCTGTGGATTTAAACGGGTCACACCCCGGCGGGTGCCAATCCACAACATGCCAAATCGGTCTACGAAAATCTTATTGACCGCATTGCTGTCGAGAAACGTGCTGTTTTGGGTCGTATAATTACTAAACTGTAAGCCATCAAAGCGACTTAAGCCGAACTGTGTCCCCAGCCAGATATAACCCTGCTGATCCTGTACAACACTTTTTATACTTTGCGACGGCAGCCCGTTTTGCATACTCCACTGTTTAACAACATAATCATTAATTGCCGCATTCACACCGGTGGTGAATATGCACAGCAACAGTAGAAGTATAAATCGCATAGGCTCCCTCTTCGTACCCGTAAAAAAATTAGCCGCCCAGGACCCCTGTTTTAAACAAAGCTTGCAGACAAATCAATGAAAATATCCCGGCAAGCAGGTCATCCGCCATGATACCAAAGCCACCATGGAGTTTTCTGTCCAATAATCTGATAGGACCTGGCTTTGCGATATCAAAAAAGCGAAACAACAAGAAGCCAACCAACAAAGACTGCCAGCTGATTGCTGCCCCCACCATAGTGATATAAAACCCGGCAACTTCATCCCATACAATGGCTGGATGGTCATGTACCCCGACATCCCGAGCAGTTTTACCACAAATCCAAAAGCCAGCCAGGCTGATGACAACCGCCAGGGCGACTTGTAGCCACAAGGGCTGTCCCATTGTCAGCAAAATAAATGGCAATGCTGCCAGGGTACCAAAAGTCCCCGGCGCTTTGGGTGCCAGTCCTAAACCGAACCCCAAAGCTAAAAAGTGGTGCGGGCGTTTGAGGTTGAATGATAACGGCTTATTCAAACCTGCTCCTCATTAAAAATGTTGATAACCACTGCGTGGCAAAGGGCACTTTTCGCCCGCATTGAACAACTCAAGCTTGCCCGCCGAAGCCGTGACCTGACCGATGCAAACAGGCTCAACGCCATACTGGCGCAGTCGTGCTTCGACAGCCCCTTTATTGCTGTCGTTGACGGTAAATAACAACTCGTAGTCATCACCATAAGCCAGACTTAACTCACGCCGCAAAGATTCGGGTTGTAATTGTTGCATAATCGGTGACAGGGGTACATCTTCGATATTAATGACGGCCCCGACGGCGGATTTATTCAGGATGTGCTGTAAGTCAGCCAGTAAGCCATCTGAAATATCGATACAGGCTGTTGCCATACCACGTAAGACCTGCCCTGCCGCAACTCTGGGAGTCGGGAAATGCAACTTTTCTTCAAGCCGCTTTACTTGCTTATCTTCAAGCACAAGCTGACGTTTACGTGCTTCTATAGCCAACGCAGCATCGCCCAATTCTCCAGTCACGTAGATCCAGTCACCCACTTTAGCACCAGAGCGTGTCAGTGCTTTGTCATTGGGAATAATCCCTTTGGCACAAATGGTGATGGTCAGCGGGCCCTGTGTCGTATCACCGCCAATCAGCTGAACATTATAGTATTCAGCAATTTCATGCATCCCTTCGGTAAACGCTTCCAGCCAATCCATATCAACCTCGGGTAAGGTCAGTCCAATGGAGATCCAGGTTGGCTCTGCGCCCATGGCAGCTAAATCACTGAGGTTAACAGCCAATGCACGATGGCCAAGCGCTCTGGGTGGAATGTCTTCGAAAAAGTGGACACCGGCAACCAGGGTGTCTGTCGTAATGGCAAGTTGGTGCTTTTCAGGAACCGTCACTATGGCACAATCATCACCAATGCCAACCTTTACATCACGGCGCGCAATACCACGCCCCTTGAAGTAATGATTGATTAATTCAAATTCCTTCATACAATAAAAAAGCCGGCCTACGCCGGCTCTCCTCACGGTCTCGATTACTTGCGGATTATCTTAACCGCTTTGTCCAGTACGCCGTTGACAAATTTGTGACTGTCTTCGGCACCAAACATTTTCGCCAGCTCAATCCCTTCGTTAATGGCGACTTTATAAGGGACGTCTTCGCGGAATTTTAACTCGTAAATGCTGACGCGTAATACGGCTTTTTCAACCATATCCAGATCATCAAATGGACGAGATAAATGCGGCGTCATCAATTCATCTAGCTGCTTGCAGTTCACTGCAACACCACGAGCCAGATCCTTGAAGTACTCTACATCAACCTTTGAAACGTCGTTTTCGATCAGCATTTGCTGCTCGATATCAGCAATGGGGTTGCCACTTAGCTGCCAAGAATATACTGCCTGAAGGGCAAGGACACGCGCCTTACGTCTAGCTGCTGGTTTCACTGAGATTCCTCTTAAATTTGCTCTAGCACGTTCACCATTTCTAGTGCACCAAGCGCGGCTTCGCCACCCTTATTGCCCATTTTGGTTCCCGCACGTTCGATGGCCTGCTCAATACTTTCGGTGGTTAATACACCAAAGGCAACCGGAATATCGTAGTCCAGAGACACGCTTGCCAGGCCTTTGTTAGACTCATTTGCAACCAGGTCGAAATGAGGCGTACCACCACGGATGATGACACCTAATGCAATGATGGCATCGTGTTCTTTCTTCATTGCAACACGTTTTGCCGCCAAAGGTAATTCTACCGCACCCGGTACATACACAACTGTGATGTCTTCATCCTTTACGCCACCTGTGCGCTTTAACTCATCAACCGCGCCTTCTAACAGGCTGCTGCCGATAAAGTCGTTAAAACGAGAGATGACAATGGCAAATTTCTTGCCTGGTGCGTATTTATTACCTTCGATGATTTTCATTAGATGATTCCTAATCTAGTATAAGCAATTGCCAAATTGAGGCGCATAATAGCATAGAAAAAGACGAAACGCCTACAGGGAAATCCCCAACAGGCGCTCGTGCTGTTATTCGTAAATTATTGAGGTTCGACGTAATCGACGACTTCTAAGTGGAAACCTGACAAGGCGTGATATTTTTTCGGTAAGCTCATCAGGCGCATTTTGCTGATCCCCAGATCAGCAAGAATTTGAGAGCCAACACCGACGGTTCTCGACGTGCCCTGGAATTTGCGATAGTTCGGCTTCTCTCCGGCGTCTTCTGCTGCAAACGCCTTAACCAGCTGTTCCAGATCTTCGGTTTTCTCTTGTTTGCCCAGGATAACCAACACGCCTTCATTGTTGGCGATGTATTTCATTGCCCCATGCAAGGTCCAGCTACGATCGGCACTGCGGTCAGAAAGCAGCGTATCATTGAATGTACTTTGCAAATGAACCCGAACTAATGTTGCCTCATCCGCACTGACTTCGCCCTTAAGCAATGCATAGTGCAACTGGTTATCTATGGTGTCTTTGTATGTGACCAGGTCAAACTCACCGTATTCAGTCGGTAATTTACACTGCGCGACCTTTTCAATTGTCGTCTCGTTAAGGTTACGATATTCGATTAAATCGGCAATGGTGCCAATTTTAATGTCATGCTCTTTCGCAAATACTTCCAGCTCAGGGCGTCTCGCCATGGTGCCATCCGGGTTGAGGATCTCAACAATCACAGAAGACGCTTCAAGACCGGCCAAGCGTGCTAAATCGCAACCTGCTTCAGTATGACCGGCGCGAGTCAAAACGCCACCAGGCTGTGCCATAATTGGAAAGATATGACCTGGCTGCACAATGTCTTCAGGCACCGCACCTTTGGCTACTGCCGCCTGCACGGTACGGGCACGATCAGCCGCTGAAATACCGGTTGTCACCCCTTTTGCAGCTTCTATCGACATAGTGAAGTTGGTTGAAAACTGAGCGCCGTTATTTTTAACCATCAGCGGTAAGTCAAGCTGCTGGCAACGTTCCTGCGTCATTGTCAGACAGATCAGGCCACGGCCATAAGTCGCCATAAAGTTAATTGCTTCTGGCGTGATATGCTCTGCCGCAATGATCAGATCGCCTTCATTTTCCCGGTCTTCATCATCCATCAGAATGACCATCTTACCGGCTTTGATGTCGTCGATGATTTCTTGTGCGCTGTTTAAGCTCATAATCTTTCCGTTAGTAAGTCGTAATTGGCAAGTTATTTAATAAACCCAGCTTTGGCGAGCAAGCTAGATGTGAGAGTTGATTGCTGCGTGGCAACCGGTTCACCCTGGATCAACCTTTCAAGATAACGAGCTATCTGATCCACTTCCAGGTTGAGTAAGGTTCCCACCTTAAAGTCGACAATAGTGGTTTCCTGTGCGGTGTGTGGCACTATCGTCAACTTGAATTTATCACCATCCAGGTCATTTACCGTCAGGCTTATGCCATCAATGGCCACGGAGCCTTTATAGGGGATGTATTTCATTAATTGTGCTGGCGCTTTGAGCCAGTAATCTGTGGCGCGTGCATTGGGCTGCACGGCGACGACCTCAGCAATGCCGTCGACGTGACCAGATACCAAATGGCCACCAAGACGTGAGATCGGTTGCAGGGCTTTTTCCAGGTTCACTTTTTGTCCAACCCGATATTCACCGAAACGGGTTAACTTCAGCGTTTCATTTGAAACGTCGGCACGAAAACCGTCAGCAAACTTCTCAACAACGGTCAGACACACTCCATTTGTGGCAATGCTATCGCCAAGTTGCACATCATTCATATCCAGTGTTGTGCTAGTAACTCGCACGCTGAGATCACCCTGTTTAAGCGTTAGCTCTGTCAATGTGCCCGTTGCTTCAATGATGCCTGTAAACATAATGTCTTACTTACCTTGTTGTTTGTGTGCCGTGACGCGAATGTCCGTCCCTATCGACACGACCTCTGCAATATGTAATTCGGTGATCTCACTCATCGACGCCAGCGGCGCGCTGTTGAACAAGTCTTTACCATGGGTGCCGATGATCTTAGGTGCCAGATAAATCAAATACTCATCAATCAAACTTTGTTGATGCATGGCACCCGCCAGTGTTGCACCGGCTTCCAGCCAGACTTGATTGATATTACGCTCAGCTAACGTACTCAGCGCTGCATGCAAGTCAATTTTACCTGCATGGGTAGTAATTTTAATTTGCTCTACGAAATGTGGCCAGTTGTGTTGATTATCAAGGTCTGAACGCAAAATAACGACAGGAGACGGGATTTTAAACAAAGCTAACTCAGGATGCAGACGGTTTTGCGAGTCAATAATCACCCGAATCGGTTGCCGCCATTGTTCAACGGGGCGCTCAATGTCCGCCAGCTCCTGTGCGCGCACATTAAGCCGGGCATCGTCGACCAGCACGGTGTCAGCGCCAGTTAAAATTGCGCAGCTTTGTGCGCGGCCAAGCTGAACATCTCGTCGTGCCGCTTCCCCGGTGATCCATTTACTTTCACCATTACCCAGTGCCGTTTTACCGTCCAGGCTTGCAGCCAATTTACAGATAACAAAAGGCAAGCCGTGTTCCATGCGCTTTAAAAACCCTTTGTTCAGTGCTCGAGCCTGTTGCTCCAGCAACCCGGAGGCTGTTTCTATCCCGGCCTCATTGAGCATCGCTAATCCCCGCCCGGCCACTTCAGGGTTAGGGTCAACCATGGCTGCGATGACTTTGCTTACGCCCGCTTCGATCAGGCCTTTTGCACACGGAGGGGTACGGCCGTAATGGCTGCAGGGCTCAAGTGTCACATAGGCTGTTGCACCTCGTGCACGCGCTTTCGCCTCACGCAGGGCATGTACTTCTGCATGTGGCTCTCCGGCGCGTAAATGAAACCCTTCACCGACAATCTCACCGTTATTTACGATCACGCAGCCTACATTCGGGTTGGGTGTGGTGGTAAAACGGCCTTGCTGAGCCAATTCAATGGCGCGTGCCATATAGGTCTGATCAGCCTGTGTAAAACTCATTCATCCCCCAAACGGGCAATTTCTTCACCAAACTCTTTTACATCTTCAAAACAACGATAAACCGACGCAAACCTGACATAAGCGACTTTATCGAGTTTTTTCAATGCTTCCATAATGCACTCACCCACCAACTGGCTGGGTACTTCACGCTCACCAGTCGCTCGTAACTGAGACTTGATCTGATGAACGACTTCTTCAATCTGCTCCGTACTCACCGGACGCTTCTCCAGCGCGCGATGTAACCCATTTTGTAACTTATCTTCGTTGAATGGCTCTCTGGAGCCATCTTGCTTGATGACTCTGGGCATAACCAACTCAGCACCTTCAAAGGTGGTAAAGCGCTCATGACACAAAATACACTCACGTCGCCTGCGGACCTGATGGCCCGAGCCAACTAATCGTGAATCAATCACTTTGGTTTCTTTTGCCGTACAAAATGGACAGTGCATAAAAGCTCACTATGAAAAACAGATAAAAACCCAAACTGCTTCAGTTATTTCAGAACGCACTTTGAGCCAATTGCTGCCAGTATATCAAGATAGTAGCATTCGATGCACATAAAAAAGGCCGCACTTAAGGCAGCCTTTTCTTATCTATTTCGGTAATCTTTCAGCTTTACGCGTAAACAGGTAGCTTAGCGCAGATTGCTTTAACCTTTTCTTTTACTTGTGCCTGTACCGCGTCATCTTCGATGTTATCAAGCACGTCACAGATCCAGCCTGCCAGCTCGCCCGCTTCAGCTTCTTTAAAGCCACGGCGTGTGATAGCTGGTGAACCAATACGCAGACCAGAAGTCACAAACGGAGAACGCGGATCGTTTGGTACAGAGTTCTTATTCACGGTGATGTTGGCACGACCTAGCGCAGCGTCAGCATCTTTACCAGTGATGTCTTTGTCGATCAGATCAAGCAGGAACAGGTGGTTGTCTGTCTTACCAGAGACCACTTTATAACCACGCTCCTGAAGTACCGCGACCATCGCCTGTGCATTTTTAACCACTTGTGTCTGGTATGCTTTGAACTCGTCTTGCAACGCTTCTTTGAATGCAACTGCTTTAGCTGCGATCACGTGACACAAAGGACCACCCTGACCACCCGGGAAAACCGCACTGTTCAGTTTTTTGTAGATATCCGCATCACCACATGCAGACAAGATCAAACCACCGCGAGGACCAGCCAGTGTTTTGTGTGTAGTCGTTGTCACAACGTGTGCGTGTGGGATTGGGCTTGGGTAGATACCCGCAGCAACCAGACCCGCTACGTGTGCCATATCAACCAGCAGGTAAGCACCGACTTTATCCGCAATCTCACGGAATTTAGCCCAGTCAACTATTCCTGAGTAAGCAGAGAAACCGCCGATGATCATTTTTGGCTTGTGCTCTAATGCCAGCGCTTCAACCTGTGCGTAGTCAATTTCGCCCGTTTCTTCATTCAGACCATACTGAATTGCATTGTAGGTTTTACCAGAAAAGTTCACGTGTGAACCGTGCGTCAGGTGACCACCATGCGCCAGGCTCATACCCAACACAGTGTCATGCGGCTGAAGCAGCGCCTGGAATACCGCAGCGTTAGCCTGAGAACCCGCGTGAGGCTGTACGTTTGCGTAATCACAACCAAACAATTCACAAGCACGGTCAATCGCCAGCTGCTCAACCACGTCAACGTGCTCACAGCCACCGTAGTAACGCTTACCCGGATAACCTTCAGCATATTTGTTAGTTAACTGCGACCCCTGAGCCTCTAGTACGCGTGGGCTACAGTAGTTTTCAGAAGCGATAAGCTCAATGTGCTCTTCCTGACGGGTGGTTTCCGACTGGATCGCTTGAAATAGTTCTGGGTCAAAATCTGCAATATTCATGTTACGTTCTAACATGGTGTCTCCTAGGTACACGTAAGATTGGTTTTTGAAGGCTTGATTGTACGCAAATTGCGGCCATTTGCCTATGAAATCGGTGTGAGCCTATTTAAACAAGGATTGAATTTATTTCACAGTGTTTGGGGGATGATATTTTTTTATTTAAACATTTATATTTTTTATTAAAAAGTTCACTTACATTTCAAATTGAAATCTACTAAATGCGCTTTGCTGGCGACGCACAGCACCGCCAGCAAAACAACAAGCAGACTGTTAACGCACCAAACGCGTCAAAATAGCCTGTTTGAGTGCTTCATAATCCGCGGACAAGGGCTCGGCCAAACACGGCTTTTCCAGCGCACTTGCGAGCGCTTCAGGCATCTCAATCGCCTGTTCCAGCACAGCTTCTACTGTTTCTCTGAATTTAGCAGGATGCGCCGTCGCCAGAAAAATACCGGTTTCTTCTGGCTGTCCATCCAACTGGAGCCCTTCGTAAGCGATGGCAGTATGCGGTTCTGTCACATAACCTCCTTTTGCAACCTGGCGCATGACTTCCTGCGTTCGCTCTTCCGACACTGAACGTGAATAAAACTCATACTTTGGAAAGTATCCACTATCCAACATAGATTCAACGCGAGGCCAATTATTAGGTTTGCTCACATCCATCGCATTAGAAATAGATTCCAAAGTCGCATTAGGTTGCCACTGGCCAGAGTCCAGGTAACGGGGCACAGTGTCATTTTGGTTGGTGGTTGCACTGAGGCGTTTTACAGGCAGCCCCAGCGCCGCGGCAATCATAGCCGCACACACATTGCCGAAATTACCGCTCGGTACGGAGACATGAACCTGTGCGCGTTCAGCCGCTGTGAGCTGGGCAAAGGCCTCGAAGTAATAACACACCTGGGCCAGCAGACGACTGATGTTGATTGAATTGGCTGAATTCAGCCCCAGCGTTTGTTTAACCTCATCATCTAAGAAAGCCTGTTTTACCAGTGCCTGACAGTCATCGAAGCTGCCCTCAACGGCATAACAATGAATATTTTCTCCCAGTGTGGTGAACAACTTTTGTTGCGCCAGCGAAATTTTACCCTGCGGATACAGGATCACCACGTCAACGCCGGGCATTTGATAAAACGCATGCGCAACGGCAGCGCCGGTGTCGCCACTGGTTGCAGTTAATATTGTCACCCGCTCGCCCTGACTAAACGCACCAATACATTGCGCCATAAATCGGCCACCGAAGTCTTTAAAGGCAAGCGTTGGCCCATGAAAGAGCTCCAGGCAATATTTATTTTCTTCAACTTGTACTAATTGGGCAGGAAAATCAAATGCCTGTTCGCACATGCTCTGCAAAGAATCGAGCGGTAGCTCATCTCCGATCAGATGTTTCAGAATCGCGGCACTGCGCTGCGCAAACGGTTGTGCCAGTAAAGCATCAACGCCTGTCAGTGGCACAAGCTCAGTTGGGAAAAACACCCCCTGATTACGGCCAAGACCTGTTTTTACCGCTTCAATAAAGGATACTGTCTGAGTATCATCTTTTAAGTTCACCAGTTTCATTCTACTCTCCTTCCTTTATTTCTCTTGTACCCTGTAGGTCTAATCGGCATATGTGACTGAAGCCATGTTCATTTAAATAGTGTTGTTGTAGCCATAGTTGGCATCGCTGTGCATCCTGATCGTTATCGCACAATGCCAGCAAGGTTGGCCCGGCGCCAGAAATACTGACCATCAGTGCACCTAATTCAGGCAAGCTTTGCTTGGCTTCTGCAAACCCTTTGATCAAAGGTGCTCTGGATGGCTCAGCAATCTCATCACGCATCAAGGTCACCGCTTTATCAAACTGATGCTGCGACATGAGCAATGTAAAGGCACTTAATCGCTGCGCAAATTCGACTGCATCGTGTGTCGCCAGCTGTTGCGGCAATACCGCTCTGGCCGCCGCCGTGTTTAGTGCAAAGCCAGGGTAAGCTACGACCAGTCGCCAGTTGTCATCGCTCGGTAAGCTCAGTGCCCTGTCCGGTATTAACTCGGCTGTCAGCTGCAACCCCCCTAAATAGCAAGGCGTGATATTGTCATAGTGGCGTGCGCCACTGACTTTTCCCTCAAAGTCAGCCATCAGCTCAATCATCTGCGTCTGAGACAACTGAGTCTGTGCAAAGGCATCCAGCGCTGCGAACGTCGCGACCACTGAACAGGCACTGGACCCAAGCCCCGAGCCAATTGGCAGACGTTTCTCCAACGTCAATTTCACCCCGGGCATAGTCGCAGCGACATGCTCCCTGAAATGGACCAGACATTGATAAGCCAGATTTTCCTCGGCTCCCGACGGTAATTTATCAGCATAAGGACCAATACATTCAAAACTGTCTTGTTCGGCTGCCTCAGCACTTACTACATCACCCAGCAAAGTGCCATCAAGCGGGGCTATCGCAGCGCCCAGTGAATCAAAACCGACACAAAAATTGCCGATGGATGCGGGTGCATAAAATCGTTTCATAACCACTCCTAGCGCGTCAGGGTTTTCAAGATATCAGCAAATACCCCGGCCGCGGTTACTTCCGCTCCGGCACCATAACCACGGATCACAAATGGTTTGGGCTGATAATACTGGCTTAATATGGCAAGCGCATTTTCACCATCTCGGATATCCGACAACGCATGTGAACGCTCTACCGCCTCAATACCCACCCGACAACGGCCATCTTGAATACTCCCCACATAGCGCAGTACTTTGCCCTCACTGGCTGCGCTTTGGATGCGATCTGCAAAGGCACCATCTTGTTGATGCAACTGCGCCATAAATTCATCCACTGAGCTACCCGCAGCAAAGTCAGCTGGCACAACTGGTTCCACTTCGATATCAGACAGCTCCAGTGCCAACCCGGACTCACGAGCAATAATAAGTAGCTTGCGTGCTACATCTGTACCTGACAGATCATCACGTGGATCAGGCTCTGTAAAGCCGCTCTGTTTTGCTTTCGCTGTAGCCTCGGACAAGCTCAGGCCATCTTCCAGCTCGCCAAAGATATAAGACAATGAGCCCGATAAAATACCACTGAAAGACAACAGCTCATCACCTGCACCAAATAACAGCTGAAGGTTGTCGAGTACCGGTAGCCCTGCCCCCACATTGGTTTCATATAAAAAGCGTCGGCCCTTTTGTTGCGCAACCTGTTTTAGCGCCTGGTAATAGTCGTAGTCACTGGTATTGGCTTTTTTATTAGCAGCAACAACATGGAAGCCCGCAGCCAGGAAGTCATGATACTGATCGGCCAGATGTTGAGACGAGCTGCAATCGACAATCACCGGATTGATCAGGTGATTCCGGCGCACAAACGACTCAAGCTCTGACAGCTCAAAGCCTTGCTGCGCATCGGCCAGCACCTGCTGCCAGTGCTCAAAAGGCACCCCTTGTTCATTCAGATAACAGCGTTTTGAATTCGCCACCCCATAGAGGTTGAGCTTGATATTACGCTCCGCCAGCCAACTTTGCTGGCGCTGTAACTGCGCGATCAGCTCAGTTCCCACTAAGCCACAGCCAAGCAAGAACACGTCAATTGAGGGAATATGGGTGAAAAAGTTTTCATGGCAAACCTTGACCGCATCCTGACAAAGCTCGCCCTGGATCACAGCAGAAATGGCACTTTCGGTAGAATCCTGAGCAATCGCCACAATATTGACCTGCGCCTGTGCCAAAGAGGCAAAAAACTTAGCGGCTAAGCCTTTGTGTGATTTCATGTTATCACCTACCAGGGTGACAATCGCCAGCGAACGACGTACCTGAATTGGCTCGATCAGATGAGCTTGCATCTCCAGTTCAAAAGCAGTTTGCAGTGCCTGCAATGCCAGTGACAAATCTTGTTCATGAACACAGAAGCTGATACTGAACTCACAAGAAGACTGGGTGATCAGAACAATCGATACATTGTCCTTCGCCAGCGCCGAGAAAACTCTGGCCGCCATGCCCACTTTCCCTTTCATGCCAGGTCCGGAGACTGTTAACATTGCCAGCTTATCGAGACTGGATAGCGCTTTAACCGGCTCGTCTCCCCCACCTTGTGCCGCGATCACAGATCCCGGTAGCTCAGGCGCGTGAGTATTTTTGATTTCGCATGGCACACCGGCTTTGGCACACGGCAAAATGGTTTTAGGATGCAAGACTTTAGCACCAAAATACGACAGCTCCATCGCCTCTTTATAGGACAGACGATTCACTTTGGTGGCCTTTTTAATCAGTCGGGGATCAGCACTGTATACCCCGTCCACATCAGTCCAGATCTGACAGACCTTGGCCTGAATGCACGCAGCAGCAATAGCGGCTGAATAATCCGACCCATTACGTCCGAGGGTCGTCAATTCACCAGCGCTATTACTGCCTGTAAATCCAGGCATGATGTAAAACTGTGCCGGCTGAGCCTGCAATTGCGCAACAAAGCGCTCGCGGCTGTCATCCAGTAAAGCTTCCGCATCCAGGTAAGCGTCATTTGTCGCAATACATGCGGTGGCATCGAGGTAATGGGCTTTATGCTTACTCAGCATCGCCACCATCAGCGCCACACTGACACGCTCACCAAAACTGATCACATAAGCCTGCACCGCATCCGGGCATTGCTTAAGGAGTTTTACACCCGCCAGTTTGTCTGCCAGCGCGGTAAAGTCGGGCCAATGCGCCACGTCACCAAATTCAGCTTCAACCTGCACTTTTAGCCCATTCAAACGCGCTGTCAGCGCCTGCCATTGATCACTAAAATTCTGTCCCTGACGTGCCAGTTCGCATAACTCAACCAGTTTATCTGTGACGCCTCCCGGTGCAGACAGCACCACTAAGGCTTCGTGGTTACCCTGCGTCAGGATAAGCTCACGAACTCGTTGCAGGCAGTCGTAATCGGCCAGCGATGATCCTCCAAACTTCAATACTTGCATGTTTATTTTCCTCATTCCAAAAACAAAAAAGGCCTGTGCTCGCAGTGAGCACAGGCCTTTTCGAATACGCACCGACCTATGCCACTATCCCGTTAGGATGGTGGTGGTAATAATGGTCGTGGTGTTAATAATCTTGTTCATAGACTTTAGACTGCCTGAACATTCGATAAACTGTCAAGCACAAAAACCTAATTCTCTCTGCAAAAAACTATGCAAAAAACTCAAGTTGTGTACAGCAACGTGCAAGGTTTATGTCAAATTTATGAATAATCTGATAAACAAAGCGACATAAACAGAAGTGGATATAAGAAGTGGTCGTTTAGCAATGACCCGATATTATCGGATCCCAAACTTACTGAGCGTTGCCTGCAGGGATTCTGGTTTCACCGGTTTTTCCAAAAATTCAAGCGCGCCCAGTTTAGCAACTCGTGTTTTCATTTCGTCCTGAATATCCGCCGAAATAACCACGACATACGTTTCAATCACCTGACGCTTGATCGCTTCTAGCACCCCGATACCATCTAACACAGGCATGGTCAGATCAAGACACAGTAAATCGATATGTCGTTCAGCCAGCACCTCCAATGCTTCACGCCCGTTACTGGCTTGGCAAATGTCAGCATCAATAATCCCATTGAGACAACGGATGACTTGTTTGCGGGCAACGACTGAATCGTCACAGACTAATACAGAGTAGCTCATAGAGTGAATTGTCAAATAATCTTTATTGTTCTGTTTTGGGATAAAGGTTATTGTTGTGGTTAAACTTATAACACAATAATCTCCATCCAGTAAGTGCCCGAGGAACAAATTCTTCGCGATATCAGATTGAGATTAATATTTATTTTTAGCACTTTATTGGCTAACTTTAAGTGTATTAAGCGCGCGGAAACTCGTTGTTAGGAGCAAAGAACACTTCATGCTGCAAAAAAGTCTGTCAAAGAAGCTGCTCACAAACGTCTTGTCGGTTTACTTTTTGCTCACCTTTGTCGTGACTTGTGGACAAGTGGTGGCCGAATATGTCAACACTAAGGACTATATTCGCAATGAGTTAACTATGCTGCAAAAAACCTTTAGTCGCAGCCTGACTCGCGCTATCTGGGAGCTCAACACCAAACAAACCGTCACCACCGCTGAGGGCTTGTTGGCCATACCTATGATCGAAGGGATCATAGTGCGTGACGATAGCGGCGAGATCATTTCTCAGCTGGGGCGCTCGCTCAACATTCATGAGTTATACAGCCAACAACTCGTACAAGAAGAAGCACTCATTGAGGATACGCCGTCAGGTCTGTTTGGCTACACCTTTCCACTGATCTTCGAGTTTTCCGGCAGAGCCACGCAAGTCGGTGATGTAACGCTGTTTTCAAGTCGAGAAGTCGTATTCAGCCGGATCATGATCTCTATTTATTTTCTGATTGGTAATGCGATGGTCAAAACCACCTTTTTGATTATCTTGTTCT
The DNA here is from genome assembly GCF_000238295.3 of Pseudoalteromonas rubra. NCBI lineage: Bacteria > Pseudomonadati > Pseudomonadota > Gammaproteobacteria > Alteromonadales > Pseudoalteromonadaceae > Pseudoalteromonas > Pseudoalteromonas rubra. The sequence goes on along the minus strand of NZ_AHCD03000027.1, from coordinate 432,147 downwards.
TACTCGCTTTCAGAAAATTACTCACCGAACCACTCACCGATCTGACCGAGCAGATTGACGATTTTGAAATCGACAATGTTGATGGTCACAAAATAGACATTGATACCGCAGAGCGCAACGAGCTCAAGGTGATGGAAGAGGCCTTCAACAAACTCATTGATCGCATCGCGGACTATCGAAAAAAACTCGATCAGGCGCAAAAAGAGTTGTTAATAAGTAATGAAAAACTCGACCAGCACAATATTCAGTTGGAACAAGAGGTCGCACGCAAAACATCTAACCTGTCTCAGGCTATGATGGATCTGCAACAACAAAAATATGAGCTGGAGAAACAAAAGCTGACTCTGACAGAAGAGATCGATCTCAGACGTCAAACCGAAGAAGAGCTGCTGACCAAACAAAAAGAGCTGGAAAAGTATGTTGATGAGCTCAACATGGCACAGGAGCGTCTGGTTGGCTCAGAAAAAATGGCCGCACTGGGCGGCCTGGTCGCGGGGATCACGCACGACATCAATACCCCAGTCGGCATCGGTGTTACGGCAACCTCATTCCTGGAAGAACGCCTGCAAAGGCTGGAAACTGCATATCGAGATAAGACGCTTTCGCCCAAAGCGCTGGAAGAATTTATCAATGAAGCAAAACAAAGTACCAGCTTATTAACCACCAACCTAGATCGAGCGTCAGAGCTGGTCGCCAGCTTTAAACAAATTGCGGTTGATCAGGCCAGTGAGGCGGTACGTACTATCAACTTTAAACAGTACCTGGGCGAAGTTATCCGCTCATTACACCCCAAACTCAAAAAGACCGCACACATTGTCAACGTAGACTGCCCCGAAGAGTTAACCCTGCACCTGCCCGCAGGGGCCATCAGCCAGATATTCACTAATCTGATTATGAACTCCCTGATCCATGGTTTTGAAGGCGTTGCGCAAGGCACCATAGACATTGAGATAAGAGAAGAAAATAACGATGTCTTTATCGTCTACAAAGACAACGGTAAAGGCGTTAGCAAAGCGCAGCTTGAAAAACTGTTTGACCCTTTCTTCACCACCAAGCGTGAACAAGGCGGCAGTGGTCTGGGCACACACATTACTTTTAACCTGGTTAAGCAGACCCTGAATGGCGACATTGAAGTCAATTCAGAAGAAGGAAGAGGACTAACTTACTATATTAGGTTCCCTAAAGAACTACAGAAGAACATCGCAATGTTCAGTTAATGAACGCCTGTATCAACAAGGCGAAATATCTGCGCTGAGTCTTTGCCCGAGGGTATGTCGGTTTGCTATGATGCGGGTCGATTTTACTCTTCGGAACCTGTTCTATGTGGTTTAGCAATCTTATCTGTTACCGTTTTAAACAAGACGTCTCCTATGCTCAGGAAGACTTTGAAGCAGCACTGGAGCACGACGTATTTCGTCCGTGCGGTAGCCAGGACATGAGCACCTTTGGCTGGACCAAAGCCCTTGGCAAACATGGCCAGACCCTGAGCCACTTTTCTCAGCACTGTATTCTGGTTTGTGCCAAACGGGAAGAAAAAGTCCTGCCTGCGTCTGTGATCAATGAAATGGTTGCGGAAAAGATCGAGTCGATCGAGCAAGAAGAGAATCGTCCGGTCAAGAAAAAAGAAAAAGACGAAATTAAAGAAAATATCACTGCAACTTTGTTGCCTCAAGCATTCAAAAAGTCCAGCCTGCAATTTGCGTTTATCGACCAGAAAAATGGCTGGTTAATCGTCAACAGTGCCAGCTTTAATAAAGCGGAGGAATTGACCGCGTTACTGAGAAAATCCCTCGGCACCTTGCCTATCGTCCCCGCCTTTGCAAATTATGATTTGGATCTGTTCCTGACTGACTGGCTCACCAAATTCGAAGTCCCTGAAGGGTTTGCAATCGGCTCAGATGCCGAATTACAAGAAGCCGATGACAATGGCGCACAGGTTAAACTTAAACAGCATGACCTGGCCGGTGACGAGATAAAACTGCACCTGGAACATGGTAAGCGCGTAACGAAGCTGGGTATGGACTGGCGTGAACGCGTGCAGTTTACCCTGCAAAATGATGGCTCAATCAAGCGCCTGAGTTTCAGCGACACACTGAAAGAGCAAAATGCCGACATCCCTAAAGAAGACATGGCGGTCAAGCTCGATGCAGACTTCATTCTGGTCTCTGAAGAAATCAAAGAGCTGCTTGAAGAGCTGTCACAAGGGCTCGGCGATCAGGACGATCTGTAACGTCTGAGAGGCGGGGCTAAACGCTCCGCCACTTCACTTTCGCAATTACGAAAATGCCGCTTTAATATCGTTCAGCATGTCCTGATAGGCATCATCATAAAACATATCCACTGACCCCAGCACGCCCTTCTCTTCGTAGACATGCAGTGCCGCGGCCTTATCAGACACTTGCAATATGCCTTCAACAATGGCGCCGACACGGATAAAGTCCACATAACAAACATGCCCGGGTTTATAGTTTGGATTAGCCCAACTTTCAGCAACTTCAACAAACTCTTCCGTGAACCCCCATTCACGCATAATGGCACCCCCTATGCGACCACCGAGCTTTTGGATCGCATGCGCTAAAAAGCTCGGGTTGGCGAAGACTTCAGGGTGATTTTCAGCTTCAGTCAGGATAGGAAGTACCCCGATATTGAACACCAGTGACGCCAGCGTAATGGTGTCTTTATTGAGCGAGGTATGTTTGTTAATGCGCAGATAAAAGTCCATCGTGGTGATGGCCTGACAGGCCACTTTCAGCGTCTTCTGCCAGGCTTTATCCATATACGTTTTGATGAGCTTATTTTGCGAAACAAACAGCTGCTCCATCGCCATAGCTGTGGCGACATTTTTGACCTGACGCAAACCTATCCGGGTGACGGCCTGATTAAGAGTGTTAACTTTTACAGTACGGCCCAGAAATGCACTGTTGGCCACTTTAATCATACGTGCCGCCAATGCGGGATCATGAGAAATCACCTCGGACATTTGCATCAAATTAACTTCCGGGTCATCCGCAGCCTGCCGGACCCTTACAGCAATTTCAGGCAAGGTAGGTAGTACCAGGGTATCATTATTTATTTTATCAATCAGAATCGTCAACAAGGCATTTTCAGTAGACATATTGGTTCAATCCTCGAATTTATTGGCCTCTGGAGCGCAGCAACTGCCTGTGGCGCTGGGCAATGTGCTGTTCATGTTATTAGTATTGTCTAACTTAAAGAGTAAGTTAAGAAAAGTATAAAAATTATTCGTGATAGACAAAAAATTCCAACGCGCTGAGTAAAATAAAATATTCAGCGACTTTGTGCCGCAACAGCAGCAAGTTGCAGCCAATTCATGTAAGGTATAGCACCGAAATAATAATAGGGATCCCTGCTGGCAGCTATGTTCTGAGCGGCCTCAATGCAGTAAAGGTCCGACTAACACTCCAAATGAAGGAAAAATGATGAAACGCGCACTCTTATCCACGGCGGTCATGCTGGCCTGTGGCATGCTGCTCAGTGGCTGTTCTGAGCCACAGCAACCCAAGACTGAAAGTCAGGCACAACAAAGCGCAACACACAGCGGCTATCAGCTACAAGACCTGTCGCCAGAGCGACTGGATATCTATACCCAGGTCACCCTGAATAGCGACTTGTCTCACCTCAATGACAACCAGAAGAAAATGCTGGGGTTATTGATTGATGCGTCTAAAATCATGGATGAGTTGTTTTGGAAACAAGCATTTGGCATGAATAAAACGGAGTTTCTGGCCAATATTCAGGACCCGAAGGTACGCCAGTTCGCTGATATTAACTATGGTCCCTGGGACCGCCTGAATGGTGACAAAGTCTTCCTCAGTGGCTTTAACGCCAAAGCACCCGGCGCAGAGTTCTACCCTGGCGACATCAGTAAAGACGAACTTAATCAGGCGGATGTAAAAGACAAAGCGGGTTTGTACTCTTTAATAAAACGCGATGCGCAAGGCCAACTGTATAGTGTTCCCTACTCCGAAGCCTACCAGAACGAATTAAACACGGCCGCACAGCTATTGCGCGATGCCAGCAAACTGGCAGTGGATAAGCAGTTTTCCAAATACTTAAATTTACGTGCAGACGCGCTGGTAAATAACAGTTACCAAACCTCTGACTTCGCCTGGATGGATATGAAAAATAACCCCATCGACGTGGTGATTGGTCCCATCGAAACCTACGAAGATCAGCTCTTTGGTTATCGTACTGCGTTCGAATCTTATGTCCTGGTCAAAGACATGGCCTGGAGTGAACGTCTGGCAAAATTTGCCGCTTTCTTGCCTGAACTACAACAGGGCCTACCGGTCGATGAACAGTACAAGCAGGAAGTGCCTGGTTCAGATGCCGACCTCAATGCGTACGATGTCATTTACTATGCTGGCCATTCTAATGCCGGGAGTAAAACCATTGCCATTAACCTGCCGAACGATGAAGAAGTGCAACTCCAAAAGGGCACGCGTCGTCTGCAGTTGAAAAATGCAATGCAAGCCAAGTTCGACAAGATCCTGGTACCCATTGCTGAGCAGTTAATTGTCCCGACACAACGTAAGCATATTACCTTTGATGCCTTTTTTGCCAACACCATGTTCCACGAAGTAGCGCATGGTCTGGGCATTAAAAACACCATTACAGGCAAAGGCACGGTGCGTCAGTCACTGCAAGAGCATGCCAGCGCACTGGAAGAAGGCAAAGCCGATATTCTGGGCCTGTATATGGTTGAGCAACTGCTGAAAAAAGGCGAGATCACAGAAGGCACGCTGGAAGACTATTATGTCACCTTTATGGCCGGAATTTTCCGCTCTGTGCGCTTTGGCGCATCCAGCGCCCATGGTAAAGCCAACATGATCCGGTTTAATTTCTTCAAACAGGAAGGCGCATTTTCAAAAAATGCGGATGGCCTTTATGCTGTGGATATGGAGAAAATGGGGGCAGCGATGGAAAAGCTGTCTAACCTGATCCTGACCCTGCAAGGCGATGGTGACTACCAAAAAGTCGATCAGTTACTGGCGACCCATGGCGATATCAAGGCAGAGCTTCAGGCCGATCTGGACAAGCTGGCGGCAGCCAATATTCCGGTTGATGTCACCTTTAAACAAGGCAAAGCCGTATTGGGCTTGTAATATCCCAATACACAATCAGGTAGATAAACAGGCGCTCAGATATCCAGCGCCTGTTTTATTTCGGCTATTTGCTGATCACTGTATGGGATTGGTGGCAGTTGGCCCCACACAGGCTTTGGCCAGGCTGCATCATGCTCAAAACGCGCAATATGATGAACGTGCAGCTGAGGCACCATGTTTCCCAGCGCAGCCACATTCAATTTGTGTGGATTAAATACGGATTTAATTAGGTGACTTAACTGAGCAGACTCCTGCCAAAACAGCTGTTGCTGATCTGCACTGAGATCAATGATCTCACGCATGCCAGATATACGTGGCACCAGTATAAACCAGGGGTACTGGCTGTCGTTCAGTAATAGCAGTTTACACAATGGCCAGTCGGCCAGTTCAATACAATCGTGCACCAATTCCGGCGCCAGTTGAAATCTGCTCATTGGTCTTTTCAAGTTCATTATTGATGGGCTCACTGTAACTAACTTGCCACATAAAATCGACCCGATACGACGACGTTTTTGTCTGTCACCACACCCATCGGATTTGTTTGCCATCGGGATTTACAGTCTTTAACATCGGGTTCTCAATCCAACATTACACAATTATAAAGGTGACTCTGTGCGCAATTTGCTATCTTATGCCGCGCTTGCCACCGGTTTGCTGGCCACCAGCCAGTTTACTGTGGCCCAGCCGCTGACGCTGGAACGTATTTTCGATGACCCCTCTTTGGCAGGTAAGGCCCCTGTTAACCTTAAGTTTTCGCCCGATGGTACTCGGGTAACCTACCTGCAGGGCAAAGTAGACGACTACAACCGCTACGATCTGTGGGAATACAATATTAAGGCCGACACAAACCGTCTGCTGGTCGATTCCCAGGCCTTATTCTCTGGTCCTGAAACCTTGTCAGATGAAGAAAAGGCGCGCCGTGAAAGACAGCGTATATTTGGTCGCGGGATCCTCGAATACAAATGGTCTAAAGATGGTAAAGCACTGCTCTTCCCACTCAATGGTGACCTTTACTATTATGAGCTCAGCTCAGGTAAAAGCCGCAAACTGACCGATACCGAAGCCTTTGAAACCGATGCCCGCTTCTCGCCTAAAGGCAACTACGTGTCCTTTATACGAGAGCAAGACCTGTATGCTCTGGAGCTCGCAACCGGCAAAGAGATCCGCCTGAGTAAAGACGGTGGTGGCGTGATTAAAAATGGCATGGCAGAGTTCGTTGCACAGGAAGAAATGAGCCGTATGACTGGCTACTGGTGGGCCGGGGATGAAAGCAAAATTGCCTTCACCCGCATCGATGAAAGTCCGGTACAAGAAGCCATCCGCAACGAAATTTATGCCGATGAAGTCAAACTGTTTAACCAACGCTACCCGTTTACCGGCACGGATAATGTCCGCATCGATCTGGGGGTGGTCACCCTGAATGATCAGAAAGTGAACTGGATTGACCTGGGTAAAGAAAAAGACATCTACATTGCCCGAGCGAAATGGCTGGAAGATGACACCACCTTGTCATATCAGTGGCAAAACCGTGCTCAGCAAAAGCTGGAATTAAGATTCTACAACGCCGACAGCAAACAACAACGCGTCGCTCTGACAGAGATCAGCGACACCTGGATCAATCTGCATTTTGACCTGCATTTTTTAAAAGACAAAAAGCACTTCATCTGGGCCTCAGAGCGCGATGGCTATAAGCACCTGTATTTGTATCGCACCAGCGGCCAACTGGTTCGTCAGCTGACTCAGGGTGACTGGATTGTCGAAAAGCTTCAGGGCGTGGATGAGAAAAAGGGCCTGATCTACTTCTCTGGCCGCAAAGACACCCCACTGGAAAGCCACTTGTATGCGGTCCCATTATTCAAAAAAGGCAACATTGAGCGGATCACACAAGCCGGAGCCTACCACAAAGTGGTGATGGCAGAAGACAACCGCACTTTTATCGACAGCAAATCGTCCGTAAATCAACCTACATCGGTTTCATTGCGCAAAGCCAATGGCGAATTCATTACCTGGCTGGAACAAAATAAGCTCGATGACCAGCATCCGCTGACACCTTTCCTGAATGATTTGTCGACACCAGAGTATGGCACCCTGAAAGCGGCAGATGGGCAATTGATGCACTACCGTTTGTTTAAGCCTAAGCAGCTTAAAAAAGGCAAGAAATACCCTGTGATCGTCAATGTTTATGGTGGCCCGCATGCACAGCGTGTTACTAATAGCTGGCGCAGTAAAAACCTTTATTTCCAGTATATGGTGCAGCAAGGTTACATCGTCTTCCAGCTGGACAACCGTGGTTCATACAACCGAGGCAAACGCTTTGAAGACCCTATTTACAAGCACTTAGGTGAAGTGGAAGTCGCGGATCAGATCCGTGGTGTGGAATTCTTACGCACACTGGATTATGTCGACCCTTCGCGCATCGGGATTTATGGCCACAGCTACGGCGGTTATATGGCACTGATGACCATGTTCAAAGCAGGTGATTACTTTACCGCAGGCGTATCTGGTGCGCCAGTAACAGACTGGGCACTGTATGACACGCATTACACTGAACGTTACCTGGGACATCCACAAACCAATGCGAAAGGCTACGAGCAAAGCGCAGTGTTCCCCTACACAGACGGTCTGAAGGGCCCGCTGATGATCTATCACGGCATGGCGGACGACAACGTGTTGTTTACCCATGCGACGAAGCTGTTCAAACAGTTACAGGATGAAGCAAAGCCTTTTGAAATGATGACCTACCCGGGCTCTAAACACAGCCTGCGTGGTAAGAAGGTGCAGACGCATCTGCATCAGACCATCACCAACTTCTTTAATCGTCACTTTGACGTGAAGTAACACGCAGGCACGGGCCATCGCTGGCCCGTGTCACCTATACGCACAAACACTCCCTGACACTATTCGACAAATAGCTAATTGCCTTACGCTTTCCTCAGTAAATATATTATTCATTTGATTTAGAACAAGTTTTACCTCTTACTTTGTTGCAAAATACGCAACCATAGCTGATTCAGTGCACAATCTTGTGCTTTAAAAAGGAGTAGGTGCAATGGCATTTTTAAGACAGTTCACCATATTTGGCCGCCTTGCTATGCTGGTGGGCGTCGTCGTACTTGGCCTGAGCGCACTGGGCATAATGAATTTGCAGCAGCAATATCAGGCACTGAGTGAACAGCAATACGAAAAAACCAAGAACCTGGTTGAAACAGCCCATAGTCTGATCGCCCACTTTCATCAGGCACAGCTCAACGGCACACTCAGCGAAAGCCAGGCCAAAAGCGCCGCTCTGAGCGCACTGAAAGACCTAAGATACGATGAAAGCAATTACTTTTGGGTCAATGATCATTACCCTCGCATGGTAATGCACCCGTTTAAGCCCCAACTCAATGGCCAGTCACTGCGCGATAGTAAAGACCCTGACGGGGTCGCGCTGTTTCAGGAAATGGTGGCCGTTGTTAACAGCCAGGGTGATGGCTTTGTGCCATACAAATGGCCCAAACCCGGCAAATCTGCACCCGTCGACAAAATTTCTTATGTAAAAGGCTTTGCCCCGTGGCAGTGGATCTTAGGTTCCGGGGTGTATCTCGACAATATCGATGAGCAATTTGCTCAACTGCGTAATCAGATGCTGTTCAATATCGTCGCACTGCTCATCGTGCTAATAATTCTGAGCTTTATCATCAGCAATAGTGTATTACAGCCGATGCGAGCAGCAGCCGACATGATGCGAGACATTTCCCAGGGTGAAGGCGACCTGACACAGCAACTAGATGAGCATGGCCGTGATGAGATCTCACGCCTGTCTCGTTTTTTTAATGCCTATACAACTAAAATGCGCCGCTCGATTACCTCGGTCGCGGGCAATGCCGCTGAAGTAGAGGCGTTGGCCGATCGCGTAGATGACACGGGCGAGGTAAACCTAGAATACATTGAACGCCAAAATGACAGCAGTCGCCAGGTCGCAACGGCCGTTGAGCAAATGAGTGCTCAAATCAAAGAGATCAGCCAGCATGCTGAGGCTGCAGAGCAGGCTGCCGGAGATGCAATGCGCACCAGTGAAACCGGCAAAACTACCATCAGTGCCACAATCAGTGCCATAGGTACGCTATCAGACACCATTGAAGAGGTCAGTGTGGTGACGCAGGCGCTGGCAGAAGAGAGCCAGCATATTGGCTCAGTGCTGGACGTGATCCGGGGTATTTCGGAGCAGACCAACCTGCTCGCACTGAATGCCGCCATAGAAGCTGCCCGAGCCGGGGAGCAGGGTCGCGGGTTTGCAGTCGTGGCCGACGAAGTACGTACACTGGCAAGTCGTACCGGACAGAGTACCGATGAGATCCAGACCATGATTGAAAAGTTACAAAAAGGCGCTCAGGCCGCTGTTGATGCCGTGCAAAACAGTCAACGTCTTTCTGCCAACACGGTGAGTCAGGTCCATGAGGCTGAGCAGGCATTGAGTGAAATTGAACGTCTGATCACCGTCATCCTGGAAATGAACGGCCTGATCGCACGAGCGACGGATGAACAAAGCAGTGCGGCTGCCGATGTAAATGTACGAATTAGCGATCTGTCGGACGCCACCCACCATTCACTCGACACCACCCAAACCTTGTCCCAGGCCAGCAAAGAGCTCAAACAGGCAAGCCATCAGCTTGCCCAGATTGTAGAGGGCTTTAAAGTTTAGCGACAGTAGCGCACAAACAAACTGCTGACGGTGGCGGCAGTTGGCTTACCATGTTGCCAGTCACCTCCTTCCACACCACTGCCCGCGATATCCATGTGGACATAAGGCAGTGGTAAGTCAGACTCACAGCCGTGCTTGTCCAGTCCACCAACGATAGCCAGGAAGGCCATTGGGAACTGGTGACCGCGCGCAGTAACAGCCGACGGAGCATTGTTGCTCGACAAAACATCATCCGCCAGAGTACGTGGCTGCACGAAATCGTAATCTTCACGACGGCTGCGCGATACCTCAGCACAATCAGCCCACAGATCACCGATATCAGCAAGCTGACGAGATACCTGCTGTGCACGTGCCGGGCCGTTTTCAACATAAGCACTGTAAGGCCCCATCGCTCGGGCGGCGTGTCCGGTTAGAGTAGCCACCGTAAACAGCTCAGGATTCACTTCCTCAGTAGCCATATCTTTAAGCTCACTCAACAAATCTCCCATTGCAAGACGGCCTTCCGCATCCGTGTTACCAATACGCACTTTCACGCCTTCACGCGTGGTGATGATCTCATCCGGAACGAAGCAATCAGAGCCAATCGAGTTACGCACCACAGCCAGGTACGCAATCACTTTCACGCCTTTAGGCTGGAAGTCTGCGACAGACTTCATAAAGCCAGCGACTGAAGCAGCACCACCTTTGTCACGGCTCATGCCCGCCATAAACCCGCCAACTTTCAGGTCGGCACCACCGGTGTCATAAACCAGACCCTTACCAACAAACATCAACGTGCGCTCAATGTCTCCTTGCGGCGTATAGACCAGCTTAACAACACGCGGGTGATGACGCTCTACCGCATAAGATGCGCGCGCAACGGTGCCCAGCATAGGGTAGTCTTTGTCTATGGTGGCAGGATCTGACACGACTTCAACGCTGACACTCGTATCCTTAAACAGCTCAACACAGTAATCTGCAAACTTAGGGGGGGCCATGCGCTCAGGCTCCGTACCACACAGGTCCCGGGCTGCATACTGACCAGCTGCCATAGCGTTTAGCTGACGACATTGCTCTTCAGAAGCCCCCAATAGTGCAATAGATTCAACAGGTTCAATCGCTGGTCCACGATATTCACGGGCTTCCAGAGGTTGCCACAGCGCCTGACACGCTCCCAGGTACGCTACTTCAAGAGCATTCTGATAACGCGCATCGCCAGGTACCCCAGCCACCATCAATACCGGCTTAACCGCACCGGCTGCTTTGGCTTCCAGCACAGCGGCTTTACCCGCTTCAAAAAAACGTCGCACGTCATCGTAGTCACGGTTAAGCGGGCCTGTTGGTGACACTATCAGACGCTTGCCCGGTACACCTTCAGCTAACAGCAAGCTGGCTTTGCTGTGCAATCGTGCGTCAACCGCAAGATAAGGGGCTGCCGCACTGTTTAGTGCCGCAGCAGAAAGATCTGACACATCGGAAGTGACGACGATAACAGCATCGGCGTCCTGAACTTGCCAGTCACTGACCGGCAGAGCGAGAGGAAAAGACATATAATCAGCCCTTGGTTATTAAAATGCTGGGCTGATTATCGGTTATTTGTCCGCAAGAGCCAATACCATCGGGGTAATTGCCGGGACATAACATAACGCGCGCCAACGTATGACACACTGACACGCCCTGTTGAGACGCAAAGCAACCGTTAATCCGACTGCGATACTGCGCTGCTGTCTTTTTGTAATTTTAGCTTACTGACCACAGACCAGGCTTCCAGCATCACCAATACACTAACAACCAGGACCACAATATCCAGGCCCACCAGCAACCAGTTACCCTGCTCATAATATTCACCCAGCTTGATCAGCCCGGCAAAAAAGGCCATCAGAATCACAAACATCATCGGGATCAGTGTGAATTTTGCCGGACGACCCAGCTTCATCAGATACACAGAGATCACCAGCAAGGTCAGGCTGGCTAGAATTTGGTTGGTCGAACCAAACAGGGGCCAAATGATCATACCGCCGCTACCCGACGCACCGCCCGCACCAAATGCCAGCAGTAAACAGCAACCTACTGCAACCAGGGTTGCAAGCACACCGTTTTTCAGGGCATTAAGTTGATAAATTTCACCCCATTCCTGGATAATATAACGCTGCAAACGCACGCCAGAATCCATGGTAGTACCGGCAAACAACACCACCATTACCGCAAGCAGAGTTGATGCGATCTCCACCGACAGCCCCCAGCCATTGCTGATCAGGTTTGCCCCGCCCTGGATAAATGCGCCGACACTGCCCGCACCGAGGTGACTGTAAATTTCGTGCCATTCTTCAGGTGACACTGCCAGCATGACGCCACTCACGGCCACCAGCGTGATCAATGCCAATGAGCCCTCACCCACGGCCCCCAAGTAACCGACAAAGCGGCCATCGGTTTCTTTATCCAGCTGTTTCGAACTGGTACCAGACGATACAATGCCATGGAAACCAGAAACGGCGCCACACGCAATGGTAACAAACAATAAAGGAATGATGCTTGGCGTATCGATCGCAGTTTGCGTATTAAAGGCAGGTGCCGTGATATCCGGCATCACCACAAATACTGCACCATACAGCAAAACCAGCCCCACCAGCAGCTGCATGCCATTAATAAAATCGCGCGGTTGTAACAACATCCAGACAGGTAATAAAGACGCCACAGCCGCATAAATAAACAGAATAATAATCCAATTGGCTTTATCGGCCAGCCCAAACAATTCGCTGGGCAGCGCCAGTGGCATACCCGACCCCACATAAATGCTGGCGTAAAGAATGGCGACCCCAATCACACACAAGGGCACCAGTGGCACCTGACGTTTAAGTAACTGGCCAATCACCAGCGCCACTAAGATGGCGGCCCAGGCAGGAAACACAGCACTGGGGTTAGCCACGAAGGAATTGGCAATAACGACCCCAAATACGGCATTTACCATCAACAGTACCAGGAAAACCACAATCATAAACAATGAACGCGTGCGTGTACCTATAACAGTTTCTGACAGCGCCCCCATCGACTTGCCTTTGTGACGCGCACTGGCCCACAATGCGCCCATATCATGCACACCCGCAAAAAAGATGGTACCAAACACCACCCATAAAACCGCGGGAACCCAGCCCCAGTAGACGGCAATGGCTGGGCCAACAATAGGCGCTGCCCCTGCTACGGATGTAAAATGATGTCCCCAGAGCACCACTTTGTTAGTCGGTACATAATCTACCCCGTCATTTAACTCATGCGCCGGTGTGACGAACTTATCGTCCATTTTAAATATTTTTTCGGCGATGAATTTTGAGTAGACAAACCAGCCAAACAGCATACCAAGTATGCCAAACAGCACGATCATGATTGACTGCATTGTATTCCCCCTGTTGTCCTGTTGTTGTTCTTGATGTCCGCTAAATATGAGTTTGTTATTGCCCATGCAATTCAGCCATATTACAATGCGCGGCAAAGCCAGCGGCTCAGACAGTATCTGGCCGTCAGGTGATCCGCTTTATGCTCTCGAGGTTGTATTGTGCAAAATAACGTCTTAATTTAGCCGGACAGGCTATACCCTAGCACACCGCAGTGTGATCACAGAGCCTTGTCATTGTTATCTTTTAGTCGAAGGTCTGAACATCAAACAGGCCCAACTGAGCCTGACCAGACGCCACTTCACCTAAACCCAGCTGTATCCCTATCAATCTGACCGGTTTACTGCCAAAGCGCTCAACTGCCTGCTCCAGCAAAGTGAACAACACACCTTCATCAATCTCATGATACTGACACTCTTTGGTGGTTTGCGAAAAGTCATAAAACTTCACTTTAACACCCAGTTTATTGAAGGTCCGCGTGCCGCGATAGGGGTCAGCCCGCCGTTGCAATTCAGGTAGCAGGCGCTGGCGAAGTACATCTTTAAGTGCATCCAGATCTTGTATGTCTTTTTCAAACGTGGTTTCAACACCGACCGATTTGCGGATCCGCTCAGTTTCTACCTTACGCTCATCAATGCCCTGACAACGTCGCCAGAGTACATCGCCAAATTTACCAAACCGCTCTGTCATCTGAGTTCTGCTGCTGGCCTTAACGTCGCGGCCATATTGCAATCCCATTGCCAGTAGCTTTTCATGTGTCACTTTGCCTACGCCGGGGATTTTTTTCAGCGGCAAAGTGTCAATAAACATATCCACGTCGTCAGGGGTGATCACATACTGACCATTCGGTTTATTTTCGTCGCTGGCGATTTTGGCCAGGAATTTAATGGGCGCAATGCCCGCAGAAGCAGTCAGGCCCGTTTCTTGATAGATATCGCTGCGGATCTGCTGCGCAATTAACGTTGCGCTGCCCTGACACAAAGTGCACTCCGTAACGTCCAGATAAGCTTCATCTAAGGAGAGTGGTTCTATCAGTTTAGTGTAACGAGCAAAAATCGTGCGGATCTGCGCAGACACCGCTTTGTAAACTGCCATCCTGCCGGGCACAATCACCAGTTCAGGGCACAGCTGCTTAGCTTTGTAGTTAGACATGGCAGAGCGCACACCATACTGGCGCGCGATGTAGTTGGCCGTTGATAACACGCCCCGGTGGCTATTCCCACCAATCGCAATCGGCACATTGGCCAGCGCTGGGTTATCGCGCATCTCTACGGCAGCATAAAAGCAGTCCATATCAACATGGATAAACTTACGCATGAACTTGATGACTGGTTATTTATACAGTTATTATGAGCAAAGAAATTCAGTATGGCAATATGATTGTGTGTTTTTTGTCATCGTGTCTCACCTGTATTTTATTGCCAAATACTCTAAACTGGTCAGACAATGGCCGCGTATCAGTGCATAACTAAACTGAGCCGCCAGACCTATTTAACACAAGGAGCATTTATGAAGTACAGCCACCTGGGTCATTCCAATTTAGAGGTGTCGCGTGTCTGCCTGGGCAGCATGACATGGGGCGTGCAAAATAATCAGCATGATGCCGATGAGCAAATCAATTATGCGCTAGCACAGGGTGTTAACTTTATCGACACTGCTGAAATGTATGCCGTTCCTCCGTCACCTGAAACCTATGGTAAGACCGAGGAAATTATCGGGGACTGGTTACGTCGCCACCCTGAAAAGCGCCAGGAAATGGTCATTGCCACTAAAATAGCCGGTTCCGGGCTTGCCTGGATCCGTGGCGGTGCACCCATCACGGCCGAAGCCATTATCGCCGCTGTCGATGCTTCCCTTAAGCGACTGCATACCGATTATATTGATGTATACCAGCTGCACTGGCCAAATCGAACCTCCCCCCATTTCTCTAAACACTGGCCCGGCATGATCACTTTCAGTGATGTATCAACGGAGCAACACAAAGCTGAGATGTTGGAAATACTGGGAGCACTTAAACAGTGTATGGACGCAGGTAAAATTCGTCACTGGGGACTGTCCAATGACACACCCTGGGGCATAAACACCTACTTGCAACTGGCGCATCAACACCAATTGCCAAGACCGGTATCAATTCAGAATGAGTTCAATCTGTTACATGCTAAAGACTGGCCTTATATCATAGAAAACTGTGTCCATGAAGACATCGCCTATCTGCCCTGGTCGCCACTTGCCGGAGGCGCTTTGTCAGGTAAGTACCTGGGAGGTGCACGACCAGAAGGATCGCGCTGGACCTTGATCCAACGCAACGGTTTATTCCGGGATACTCAGTTTGCACAAGAAGCCACGGCGGCCTATGTCGAGATTGCCAAAGAGCACAACATCACCGCATCTCAACTCGCACTGGCCTGGTGCGACCAGGTCGACGGCGTGACGTCTACCATCATAGGCGCAACGACGATGGCGCAGTTAAAGGAAAATATCAAAGCCTTTGATTGTACTCTGCCACCAGAGGCATTGGCCGAAATTGATACGGTGCTAAAAGCGTATCCATTACCCTATTAACAGATACGCGCTCGACGGGTCCCGCTCGGGCGCTGCTGTCTGAATCGAAATATGGTAGACTCTGCACTTTTTCGGGACTCTGCTATGCGCGTTCTTAATCCAGCCCCAGCCGTGCCTTTACCTGGTACCAGTTTCACCCGGCCTGCGACACGGGCCATTATTACCCGCCAATCGCAAATCTTGTTGCTCTACACCCAGCGATATGATGATTATACCTTGCCCGGCGGTGGGGTTGACGAAGGTGAGTCTCTCACAGACGCACTGGTACGCGAGGTCAAAGAAGAAACCGGTGCCCGCTCTGTAACCCACATCGTCCCTTTTGGTATATATGAAGAATATCAGCGCTGGTACAAACCCGAGTATGACAATGTACACATAGTTTCGCACTGCTATCAGTGTGACATTTGCGGGGAATTTGATGAACCAGAAATGGAGCATTATGAAGTCAGCAATGGTATGCAACCACAATGGGTGGAGATCACCGAAGCCATTGCCCACAATGAAGCCGTACTGGCAAACAGCGATAAACAAGGACAATCTCTGCTCAGAGAAACCCGCTTGCTTAAACTCATTGCCAAAGAACTGATGCAACTGAACTTTTAACCCTCAGCCTGAGTCATACTTGTGTTTTGGATAGAAAAACAAAATAACAAAATCAAAACACTCAGGAAAAGTGATGCGTTCATGGCTCAGTGCAATTGTCATTTCCGTTGCCTGTCACTCAATTTTGCTATGGCTACTGGCTCAACACTCGGTTGTGGCGCCTGTCCGTGCGCCTCAATCAAGCATTAAAACCTATCTGGTCGTTGCCCCGCCTGAACGCACACCAGACCCTGCGGCTACCGAGCAACCATCACAACCACCCACAGAGCCCATACTGTCGCCAGAGCAGCAAGTCACCCCAGTTCAGCCTATACCTGAAAAAAAGCAGGCCGTATCGAATGTCGTCTCTGCCAAGACTGACCCTATGACTCACACCGTTCCTCAGCCACAGGCCCAACAAACCAAAGCACATACAAGCAAACCCTATAAACGTATCGATCCAGCTCTGGGCCTGTCACGTCTGCGCCAGCAAATGCTAAATCAGCCTGTGACACGTCACAAACCAAACAATTCCCAGCCAAAACGCCTCGGCGTACCTGAGTCACATCAAACCTTGAACCAACCTATGCGGCAGATTGAATCGAAAAACCACATTTTCACCGAATATCGGGAAGGAGACCGGTGCTACAAAGAGGTTCAGGGTGACCCAAACAACCCACCACCAGAAGGGTTTGCCAAAAACTGGCTCACTGCAAGCAGCACCTGCGACAAAACGGCGATCACAGATGCGTATGATGCCGCTATGGACAAATGGCTGAAGAAAAAACGCTGACGACACTGGCTGAGCCATATGTAATTACCCACGCTGTGTGCCGATAAACTGTACTGAGATCAAAACAACCCTGGCTTTGACTCGCAACCTGCCGCTAAAGCGATTAGTATTTAGCTGTTAGCCCGCCCTTAGTCCGGCAAGTCAATGGCCTAACAATGTGTATTTACCCCACACTGTGCGCTGACAAACTGTACTGAGATCAAAACAACCCCGGCTTTGACTCGCAACCTGCCGCTAAAGCGATTGGACGATTAAAAGCTAGCTGTTAGCCCGCCCTCAATCCGACAAATTAAGTGTATTTACCCCACGCTGTGTGCCAACAAACTGTACTGAGATCAAAACAACCCCGGCTTTGACTCGCAACCTGCCGCTAAAGCGATTGGACGATTAAAAGCTAGCTGTTAGCCCGCCCTCAATCCGACAAATTAAGTGTATTTACCCCACGCTGTGTGCCAACAAACTGTACTGAGATCAAAACAACCCCGGCTTTGACTCGCAACCTGCCGCTAAAGCGATTGGACGATTAAAAGCTAGCTGTTAGCCCGCCCTCAATCCGACAAATTAAGTGTATTTACCCCACGCTGTGTGCCAACAAACTGTACTGAGATCAAAACAACCCCGGCTTTGACTCGCAACCTGCCGCTAAAGCGATTGGACGATTAAAAGCTAGCTGTTAGCCCGCCCTCAATCCGACAAATTAAGTGTATTTACCCCACGCTGTGTGCCAACAAACTGTACTGAGATCAAAACAACCCCGGCTTTGACTCGCAACCTGCCGCTAAAGCGATTGGACGATTAAAAGCTAGCTGTTAGCCCGCCCTCAATCCGACAAATTAAGTGTATTTACCCCACGCTGTGTGCCAACAAACTGTACTGAGATCAAAACAACCCCGGCTTTGACTCGCAACCTGCCGCTAAAGCGATTGGACGATTAAAAGCTAGCTGTTAGCCCGCCCTCAATCCGACAAATTAAGTGTATTTACCCCACGCTGTGTGCCAACAAACTGTACTGAGATCAAAACAACCCCGGCTTTGACTCGCAACCTGCCGCTAAAGCGATTAGTATTTAGCTGTTAGCCCGCCCTTAGTCCGGCAAGTCAAGGAGTTAGTATGAGTATAAAGCGGATCAACCAGTTTTTTAATCCCCGTTCGGTGGCTGTTATTGGTGCCTCCAGCAATCCAGGCCGAGCCGGTAACGTGGTGATGCGCAATCTGCTGCATGGTGGGTTTAAAGGCCCCATTATGCCCGTTACACCCAAATATGCTGCCGTTCAGGGGGTATTGGCCTACCCAACTATTGCCGATCTACCCCAGGTACCCGATCTGGCCGTTATCTGTACCAACAAGGCAACGCTGGTACAAATTTTAACCGAGCTATCGGAGCGGGGATGCAAAAATGCCATTGTTGTGGCTGCGGGGCTCGACAACGAGCAAAAACAACGCTTGCAGGCACTGGCCAGAGACAAGCAGATCACACTGCTGGGCTCCAATAGCCTGGGTATGCTGCTCCCTCACCTGGGGCTAAACGCAAGTTTTTCTCATACCACCGCCGACGCAGGCAAGCTGGCCTTTATCTCTCAATCTGCCGCAGTCTGCTCCACCATACTGGACTGGGCAAAAAGCAAACGTATTGGTTTTTCGTATTTTATTTCTCTGGGCGATAGCCTGGATATCGACTTTGACGAATTACTGGATCTATTCGGTCGGGATGCCAAAACGAAAGCAATATTGCTGTATATCGACAACATCAAGGATGTACGTCGCTTTATCTCCGCAGCAAGAGCTGCCGCATTTAGTAAACCCGTCATTGCTATCAAAACCGGCCGTACTCAGGCGGGAGCTGAGGCCGCCGTGATCCATACAGGCGGGTCGACCTCAGACGATGCGGTATACGATGCCATGTTTCAGCGTGCAGGTATGCTCAGAGTCACCGATCTGCGGGAACTATTTGCGGCTACACAAACGCTGGCACTACACCCAAAACTATTACAGGTTGAGCATCTCACCATACTCACCAATGGCGGCGGTCCTGGTATAATGGCCGTGGATACCCTGTTACAGCGCAGTGGTAAACTCGCCGAACTCAGTGACAAAACCATCGCGGCGCTGAATGCCGTGATCCCGCAATCAAACCACACTGCAAATCCGGTTGATATTTTCGGCGACTCAGCGCCTCACCGCTATCAGCAGGCACTGGAGATTTTACTCAAAGCGGAGGAAGTGAAGAACTTACTCATCATTCATACGCCATCCGCCCTGGCCCCCAGTGAAGCGTATGCCCAGATCATTGCACAAACTCTGAGTACGTTGCCTAAAATGGCGCGTCCCTTTGTGATGACCAATTTTATGGGAGAGGAAGCGGCCTGGGAGGCCCGCGATGTCTGCGCCGAGCACAGCATTCCGACGTACCGCACACCAGAGGGCGCCGTCGGGGCATTTATGCACCTGATCAGCTACCGGCGTAACCAAAAGCACCTGACGCAAACCCCGGAGTCCATCAGTCAGGATGAACTGATCCACAGCCACAGTGCAAAGGCGCAGATTGACAGCTTTCTTGATCAGTCACTCACGCAGCTCTCGACCCATCAGGCCAGCCAGATCCTCTGCCATTACGGCATGGAGTGCATTGAGACAGACATTGCACTGACTCCCAGTGAAGCCAAAGAGCAGGCACAAATACTCGGCTTTCCTGTCGTGCTCAAACTGATCAGCCCGTCTATTCAGTCCAAGTCTGAGGTTGGTGGCGTGGTGCTCAACCTCAATGATGGCGATGAAGTAGAACAAAGTGCCTTTGCTATACTCCTGCGAATCAAGCAAGCCTACCCGGACGCCATTATTGAAGGTTTTTCTTTGCAAAAAATGGCGCCCAGGGCTGGCAGTCAGGAATTACGCATTGCGGTCAAAACCGAGCCCGATGTAGGACCCGTTATATTGCTTGGTGAGGCTGGCACCGGGTTTAACTTCAATCAGGCGGCCGTTGCCCTGCCCCCGCTAAACATGAACCTGGCTAAATACCTGATAGCGGCGGCGTATGATAAAGGGGTCCTGAAAGAGCGCCTGTTACCGGAGAAAGTAGATAAATATCGCCTCTGCGCGTTGCTCACCCGCGTCTCCCAGTTAGTGGTGGATCAACCAGATATTCAGGCTGTGGAACTGAACCCCATTTTAGCGACCGATGGACACTTTTTGATCCTCGATGCCAATATTGCTTTGCAGCGTTACGAACCGCACCCCGGGCGCAAGCGATTGGCCATCAGGCCCTACCCAAAAGAGTGGGAGCGATCGGTTACCCTGAAAAATGGCACCCTGGCACAGCTAAGGCCAATCCGCCCCGAGGATGAACGTAACCACCAGGAATTTGACCAGTCCCTGAGTAAAGAAGACAGATACCGACGTTTTTTCGGAGAGCTGCCACAGTTTACCCATGAGCAATTGGCTAAAATGACACAAATCGATTATGACCGTGAAATGGCATTTATCATTACCGAGCCATATAAAAGTGCGCAACGGACACTGGGGGTTTCACGAGTGCTGATGGACCCGGACAATTTACTCGCCGAATTTGCTGTGGTTGTGCGTTCAGATTGCCAGGGTCTGGGCCTGGGTAAACTCCTGATGGAGGCAGCCATCAACTACTGTAAACGTCAGCGCGTCGGATCTATTGAAGGGATCACCTTACCAGAAAACACCGGTATGATTGGGCTGGCGAAAAAACTGGGGTTCACGGTGACCCGAGACTTTGAAGAAGGCACTGTGGTGATGAGAATGCCACTCACAGCACAGTAAAGAAGTACAACCCCAAATAGCAAGGTGAACAAGATAACTATGGATCTGACACTCAGACAAAAAACCGCCGGGCTACTGGAAGCCAGCGGGCGATTCAGAAAAGCCGGGCATGCCATAGATGTGTTTCTGATCTCGCTCATCATTATCAACGTCATTGCCATAGTACTGGAGTCTGTGCCAGCACTTGCTACGCGTTATCACAGGCTGTTCTTTTTCATCGAAGTCACGTCAGTGGCGATTTTCACCATTGAATATCTGCTCAGACTATGGTGCTGCGTTGATAAACTGGAATTTAAACATACGTCAGGCAACAACACGAAAAAACGTATGCGTTATGTGTTCTCGCCACTGGCTATTATCGATTTGCTGGCCATTCTCCCCACGTTACTCATGGTATTCTTCACCTTTGACCTACGTTTTTTACGCGTATTCCGTTTGCTGCGTATTTTCAAACTGACCCGCTACTCGCGCGCAATGCAGCTATTGTTAGCCGCATTCAGAGAAGAGAGCAGTTCATTGCTGGCGGCTTTCTTTATTATGTCACTGGTGTTGATTGTGGCGTCGTGTGGCATCTATCTCATTGAACATGACGTGCAGCCCGATAAATTTGGCTCTATCCCGGCCGCCATGTGGTGGGCAATGGCCACACTAACCACGGTAGGATACGGTGATGTGGTGCCCATCACGCCGTTGGGGCGTTTTTTTGGCGGGGTGATCACCTTACTGAGTATGGGCATGGTCGCTATCCCCACGGGTCTGCTGGCGTCCAGCTTTGCCGATCAACTGAGAAAACGCCGCGATGCCTTCAATGAAGCCGTGCTGCACTCACTGAGTGATGGGGTCGTCGATGAGCAGGAAAAAGAACACCTCGAAGCCCTTAGAATTGAGCTGGGACTCAGTGCAACGGAAGCCAACCAGGCCATTAAAATGATGACCAGCCAGCGCGTACACAACCACTACTGCCGTCATTGTGGCGGCAAGCTATAGCACGACAAAGGCCTGCTTCACGCTGGCCTGTCACTAGCTGGCACGTGCAAATACTTGGTGCCAGTTGCGTCTTAATAGTGCGCCGGCTTCGCTCGCAGGCAAAGCTTTACTAAACAAATAGCCCTGGAAACGCTCACATCCTAGCATTCTCAGGAAAGACAGCTGTTCCATTTGCTCTACGCCTTCTGCAACACAATACTTACCCAGGCTGTGTGCCAGCGATAAGGTGGAGTGAATGATCACTTCGTGTTCCTTGTCGCAACCAATGTCGCTGACAAAGCTGCGATCAATTTTGAGCGCATCGACCGGATATTGTTTGAGGTAGGTCAGTGAAGAGTATCCCGTCCCAAAGTCATCCATATACAGTCGGCAGCCCAGCGCCCTGAGTTCGTGCATACGCACGATTGCCTGCTCCGCATCTGCCATCATCACTGACTCGGTGATTTCGAATACCAGATAGCGCCCGTCGATACCATTACGTGCCAGAATATCGGTGATCCGGGCCAGTAACTCTTCGTACTGGAAATCCAACGCCGATAGATTAACGGAAATATACAGATCGGGATGGGTTGTGTGCCACTCTTTCAAATCGACCAGCGCCCTTTCCAGGGTTTGCAACATGACCCGGGTAATGATCCCCGTCTGCTCTGCGGTATGGGCGAGCTCCTCGATGCTGTAACTGGGCGTTTGTGGCCAGCGCAGCAAGACTTCAAAGCCTTCTACCGACATATGCGTCGCATTAATAATGGGCTGATAATGATTGCGAAATGCTTCTTCCTGATAAGCTTTTAACAACGCCTGTTCGATAGCCAGAGCGCGCTGAACCTGTTCGTTGATCTCACTGTGATAGAATTGATAATCCGTGACCAGTGACTGTCTGGCATGGTTCAGTGCCGTCTCCGCAGCCTGGTTAAGGTCAAAGGCATCACTGGCATCATCAGGGAACATAGCGATCCCCAACTTCGCTTTCACATGCACCTGTTGCTGCTCAATCTCAAACCCTTTTTCAAATCGCTCAAGCAGGCAATGAATATATCGCATTACCTGTTCCACGCCTGCCAGCTGCTCCATCAAAATATAGAAGTCTCGCTCATTACCTATGGCCAGGCTGTCGACTTCCCGAAAACAACACTGCAAGTTGGTTGCGAGTTTTTGCGTAACAAGCGCCAGGAAGTCGTTGCCATAGGTATCCGCGAATCTTTGCAAACGGCTGAACTTAATCGCAATAATCGCCAGAGGCTGACGTGACAAATGCGCCTGCTCTATCGCATGCTGCACGCGATCCATGAACAGTACCTTATTTGGCAGCTTGGTCAATGCATCATAGTTGGCCAGTTGATAAAGCTCTTTCTCTGTACGCTTTTGCTTGGTGATGTCGGTCAGTACTAAAATATAATGCTTATCTTCCGTCGCACTGATTTTTAGCAGTACCTGGCGCTTTTCGCCGCTGGGCAGTCGCAAAGTTTCCTCGGCAACATATAAGTCATCGACTTTTAATTTACTGATTGCACGCAGATACTTCATTCTGACATCGCGTTCCAGACCCAAAGTGACACTGGTACTGGATGAGGGCGCCGCACTGACAGAGAAGGCACTTTGCAGGGCTTTGTTGCAAGCCAGAATGCGCAAGTGTTTGTCAAAGATCATAACCCAGTCACGAGTTTGCTCAAACGCCGCACCAAACAGGGTTGCCCGCTCTTCGAATACCCGCTCCCGGGTCAGGTTAGTATACGTCCCGGCAACCTGCACTGGCACGCCATCCTGCCACGCCATCACTTTGCCGTAGTCCTTGTACCAACGCCATTGGCCATTGATGTGACGCAGACGATAAGTGCAGTCAATAAACCCTTTTTCGGTTGAGACAAACTCCAGCCATTCAATCCGGAACAAAGCGCGGTCCTGTGGGTGGATCAACTCCAGGTATTCGTCTAATACCAGGCTCTCGTTACTGTAACCCAGGTCGCTCACGAGCCGTGGCTGATACACAAACTGGCTTCCGGATTGCCAATCCCAGACACCCGAGTTACTGCCCTCCAGAGCCATCTTCAGGCGCGTTTCGCTGTTTTGTGTCTCTCGGTGCGCAGCCAGGATCATACCCGCCACTTTGTTTTTCCGGTGCACCCAAAAAGCAAATAAAGCAGCGGCCAGCAGGACATAACAAAACAGTGCCCAGGGCGCACGCCAGATCGGATAATGCACCACAATCTCTAATTGAGCTGGTGGGGTATAATCCCCTGTCAGTGGGTCCTTCGCCCAGACTTTGAGACGATAATTGCCGGGACTTAATTTGGGAAAGACCACCCGGTTGCTGTTACGGCTCAGAATGCGCTGCTCGCCCGAAAGCTGATATTCATAAACGATGCGCTCTTGCAGCGTAAACGCCATGGCCGAAAACGACACTTCCAGGCCAATATCATCATGGTTCAGTTCGATGTAAGAAAATGACTTGAGCCCGGATGGCAACAGATCCCGAGACATCAGATCAACATCGGTTATGTTCACACGATTTAGCAAAGATTTAGCGGGACGATGCGCCTTGGGGTCGAAGAGCGTAAAGCCCTGCAATGAGCCATAACCAATACGACCATCCGACAACTTAACTGACGCCCCGCCGTTAAACTCATTGCTCATCAGGCCATCGGCCGTCGTAAAGCCCTGAAGGTGAAAGTTATCCGGGTCCAGCCGCCAGATCCCCTGATGAGACGACATCCAGATCATCCCGACATCATCTTGCACCATTTCATACAAGATATTATTGGTGACGGTATGCTGCTCATTGGGCATAGGCAGCAACTCGTAACCATCCGCGGTAAGGCGTACCAGGCCATGTCTGGCAAACGACAGCCACAGCACATTATGTTTATCTATGGTATAGCTCAGCAAATCGACCGCACTTTGCTTATGTGCTTTGGGCACCTGATATATCTCAACCAGCTGGTGCGCTTGCGTATCATACCGGAACAACCGACCCTCGCTGTAAAAAACAGGGTCCTGAGGGTGTGTACTTAAAGGCTTATAAAAGCCGTAGCTCAGGAAAGGGTCAAACCGGTCGAATTCTTTGCCCAATTTCGAGAGCGTACCAGTATTAATATCAAACACATAAAAGCCGGTTTTTTCATCGACCAGATAGAGCTGACCATCCCCTACAATCACCGCGCCTTTAACAAACCCGGACAGCACGCCAGTAGCAGTGTCATCCTGTGCCTGGGGCCGGTAAATTTGCTCGGAATCAGGCTCAAAAATAAACAGTCCACGGTTACTGCTCAGCCAAAGTTTGTCCTGATAATTTAGTAAACCAAAGATAGTAAACTCGGGATAAAAACCATCCCCCAAAAAGCCTGCTAAATACTGTTCGGAAGTTCGGGTTCGTGGATCATAACGGGTCAGCCCATCTCGTGTCCCGGCCCAGATATAGCCATCGTATTCGACCAGGCCCCACACCGTGCCTTTCGAAAAGCGCCCTTGAACAGATCCCGGGTGAACATTATCAAACCCCTGAGACTCTGCCGGTAAGTAAAATGCGCCATCTTTTTTAGTCGCGATCCAAATGCCACCAAAATCATCACGAATGAAGTAAATAACGCTGCTGTCCGACACCGCATAATGACTACTGGCCAGCCTTGTATCGCGATGGACTGCACCAGTGGCGATGTCATAGTGCATCAGACCATGATCTGTCCCCAGTAACAGCTGCGTGCCATTACGCTGAATTTGCCAAATATTGAGCTCTTCAATCAAGGTTTGGTATGGTACGTCGGCCTCAAAATCACGGCGTAATGCACTGATATCCAATTGATACATGCCAATTACGGCCCCTAAGATCAAAGTGTCGTCATCGAGCAGATGCATTGATTTGGTATTGGTCTGAAAAGGGTGCGTGATCTGATCACGGTGAGTAATGGCGCGCAACTGCTCCGTGTCAGTGTTATACACAAACAAGCGTTCAGCCGATGCAATGAACAATAAGTTATCGTGTTTAAGTAGACCCCGCACTGCCATTTGACGATCTTCGACAGGCAACATTATCTCCTGAGTGATGTTCCCTGTGCGCGTATCCATCACAGCGACATTTTGTGCTCTGCCAAGCCACAGCTCATACTTACTCTTGCTAAGCATTTGAAATACGCTGTTTTTAAAGTAATCTTCTTCAGATTCTGGTGCTGATGTATAACGACGATAGCTGTCTTTCTCGGGGTCATAACTAAACAAGCCTGCACGCCCCGACGCTATCCAGATGATGCCACTTTCGTCCTGGTAAATGCGATCGATCTGCATTTTGTTCAGGTCCTGATTTGGCCCCCCGACCTCTAGCACCTGATACCCGTCATAGCGATTAAGGCCGCCTTCGGTTGCCAGCCAAAGGTATCCATTGTCATCGACCAACAAAGTGTTCACATAGCTTTGTGACAAGCCCTCTGCCGGAGATAAACGAGATACCTGCGCCAAAGAGAGGGAGGTAAACACAACAAGAATAAAGCTGAGGATTATTCGCAACATAGTCGATTCTACTCAGGGTTAATACATTGCATTGCCAGGATCTGCCGACCTTGTGCAACATAGGTATGATACTTGTCTGCCAGTCCCTGAGGCAGTGCCGATGGGTCAATCGCCGCAAAGCCCAGGCCTGCGTAAAACCCACTCAAATGGTGATAAGCAAAGGTGTACAGAGGAGCCTGTTGTTGCACCAGTACGGCATTCAAAAGGGCTTTTGCAAACCCTTTGCCTCGTTGCTCAGGCGCAACCAGTACCGTAGACAAAAAACAATGCCCTGTGACCTGTTGCACTCTGCACGCTGCAACGATATCCGGGCCTTTAAGCACCCAGTTCTGATCCTGGCGCGTCGCCTTCCCCCGGGCTTTGTGAGCTTGATAAAACTTATTCACCAGGGGCGTTTGAATGGCCGGTAATACCTGAGCAACTACTTTCATGGCTATGCCAGCATCAGCCCCAGATAAAATTCGAATTTTTCTTTTAACATCGCCTGCTCTGACAGAGGGCGCTGATTAATCGCATCATAAATGGCCTCACGGCTATTCTTACCGCGTTTGATTTGATAAGCCCAAAAAGACGCTTCGTACTCTAATTGAATTTGATATTTATCTTGTCTCGATAAATTACACAGGTTATAGCTCATAGTAAATTTGGTTACAGCAATCTCTGTAAAAAGTGTATCATAATTACGCTAAGGTGTATCCGTTCATATGCATGCTCAACGCATGTTACCAACGTGCTACTTTGTGCCGCAGCGCCACTGCTAAAATAAGTGGGGTCGATTTTTATAGGGAGAACCATTGCGAATTTTTAGTTTGTTATTGTTATGCTGCCTGAGTGCACACAGCGTCGCAACAGATAACCGCACACTGTACTTTAATCGCCCTGCGGACACCCCTCAGGCGAGATACGTGATTGAGTTATTGCAAACCGCTTATCAACAGCTTGGTTATAAGTTAGAGGTTGTTGATTTTAATCGCCAAAGTGCCCTTATCGCTGCCAATAATGGTGCTCTGGACGGACAACTCGGACGGATCCATGGCGTGACTCAGGCCTACCCAAATTTACTCCAGGTACGCTTTCCTCTGTATACTTTTAACTTGCAGTTACTCAGTCGCTGTTTAAGTTGTACCTTTGAGCAGCTCGACTCACTGGTTATTCAAAGCGGTTATCTGGTTTCAAACCAGTACCTGGATAGCGCGCCTTTCAATGGCCAGCTAATTGAGGTAAAAAACAATATCACTCAGCTCAATCTGGTTACCCAGGGAAAAGTACAGGCAGCGTTAGTGGTCGACTTTCACTTACGAGAACATCTGGCGGATATGGATCTGGACTCATTTAAAATTGATACGTTGCTGACCATTGAGACTTATCATTATTTACACATTAAGCACAAGGCCCTGATCCCCCGTCTTGAAGAAGCACTGCATACCCTGGCGGAAAAGGGCACTGTGGCCATGCTCAAAGCAAAATACCAGATTTAAAATAAATCTTCCTGATCTCCTGGTTGCTGAGCGTCCGCTGACTGGGCCTCTGCGCTGCGCTTTTTCGCGGCCATCACACGCTTTTGACGTTGCGCGCATAACTCAATCACCTTACGCTTTTGCTGCTCACTCAGCGCATGCCAATGAAAGCGTTCATCGCGGCTGCGAAAACACCCTTTGCAATAACCCCGATTATTCACCTCACAAATACCACGGCAAGGGCTGGGGATCTCAAAAATCTCAATCTGTTCCATACGCTGTCACAGGTTAGTCTTTTTCTGATATATGGCCAAATTGACGCTCAGTTCACGGCTTATCAACATTAAATTGAGTATAATATAGACTTAAAATAATTATCTATACCTGTATAGTCTCAAGGAGACACCACACATGAAAAAATACTTTTACCTATTTCTACTTTTGCCCTGTTTTGCTTACGCAGATTGGCACAGTGGTAAAGTTGAAATGATAGCAATAGGCTATGATGGCAAAACAATTTCTATTGGCTTGGAAGGCTCTACAAAGACCGAATGCACATGCTATCCAACCTGGCCAAACCGGTTTTGCCTGAATAGAAATAGAGTTTCATTCAACGAGGAGTTTTCGTTACTATTATCTGCCAAAGCGCAAGGTAAAAGTGTTTCACTGCAAATAGATGAAACCACTTGTATGGTGAATGCCATGTATCAGAATTAATGCCTGTTCAAGTTTAGCAAGGCTAGATTAATAGTGCTTGGTAGCTGATAAGCTGGCCTGTTTCTTCCTTCTCGTCGGCATAATCTATCATACTCAACCCGTTGGATATGACTTAAAAGTAGACAGCGTATCTTCCGTGCGCCTGTTTAGGGAAGGGGTCGCGTTTTCTTTTGCTGATATAGGTCTGAGCAACACATTTACAGCGGACTGGACCAAACAGGTAACATAACAAACAGGATAACGAAAATTCGCTATCCGCAAGGCCTGCTCGCTTAACATCGCTGGCACGTCCATATATCTGAAACAGCCTGGGCCCCAATGCCCCCCTCTGCTAGCCAGTTTTGCATGCCAGTGTTTATGTACACCGCGCTGACGTGATTGCATAAAAAAGGCGCTCAAAGAGCGCCAATTTGGAATAGATATCACATTAAGATCTTGAGTTACCTTACTTGTTCGATAAACTTCAAGTCCTCTTCTTCCAAGCCTAGTTTTACTTCTCCAGTATTTGTATTTATATAAAAGTAACCTAGTTCATCTTCGTTTCTATCATTATGATCTGGATAATTAGAAAGAACCCTTTTTCCAATAATAAAGTCACCCTTTATTTCTGTATAAACGACATCAGACCTTATCACGATACTAGCTCCCTTTGTAATATAAGTATTGCTCGAGTTAGTAGATGATAAGTAATAATCATTCAGTACCTCTTGGGGTACAGGATCTCCACACGCCGATAAATTAATAAAGGCAAATAAAAAAACTCTCTTCATTTGTATTTAACCTCTCGACTAACGAAACTTTTTAAGTGACACCTACCCATTTGTCCGTAAGACCATAGTGGACAGCTTCAAAGCCGAAATGCTAGACGATTGACTGCTGCGCTTCCTATTAGCTCTGAGCATAAAAGTCACTACTGTGACTTCGTACTTATCTCTTTAATTTAACTTGAACTCTTAAAATCCCAATCGATTACAAGCCTCAGTGACAGCTTCTTTTGTAGACTCAATAAAAATTTCCTTACTGGCATCACGAGAAGCAATCAAATCTCTTTCATAGAAATACGTTCTACCTGGTTCAAGATGGCTCAAAATGAAAGAAGTCGTTGGGAAGTCATCGCTCATACCTCTAAATTTGAGATACATCTCGGTATTTGTGTCATTAATATAAAAATATATGCATCTACCAAAAAATAAACTTTTCGGCTCACCGTGCCTGAACCATATTTGATAATGCTCGGAAGGAGCAACATAGGCTCGCTCAGATGCGATGATAAGTAGTACAGCCTCTTTTTCTGGTGAAATAGGCCATACAACATTTGAAACACTGGGAGCTCTAGCGCAACTTACTATGAACATAGCGATAAACAGCACAGCTTTTTTCATTCCCACCTCTTTTTTGAGTGACACCCACCTTTATATTCGCTGAACTGTTGTAGGTGGCAATGCAAACGAATAAATCTCAAAATACACTATTTAATGTTTCTGTCTTCCTGTCTACTAAATATATCATCACCACTTTTGCATTCATCTACTCCATTCGGCCCAACAGAATAGAAAGAATGTAGCTCCCCAATGTGATTGCAACTGCCACTTGGGGAAAACACCCAAGCATGACCCCAAGGGTCTGAACTCGGTACTTTTTGGCTGAGATAGGGACCTCTCCACTCTCCCGATACTTCATCAGTTTTATGAAGTTTGTTGAGTATTATATTTCTTGACGGAAACTTCCCATAATGCTTTTCGTATATAGCAGAAGCTATCTCGACAGAGTCAATTACTCTAATTTTTCCTCAACCCAGTCTCGCCGATGTTCATAAGACTTGCCCGTAACGCGGTCGTTGCCGCACAGAAATGCCCGGCGAACACACCGGGATATGCAGTGGTAGTACTTAGTGTCTGATAAGCTGACCTGCTTCTTCCTTGCCATTGGCATAATCTAGCATCCTCAATCCATTGAGCATTACCTAAAGGTAGACGGCGTACATTCCGTACGCCACTTTAGGGTGGGTGTCCATGTAACTACTTTAATGAACTTGTGCGTCAGCCAGCTACCTTTGAACAGCTTATGCCAGCGAAGCACTATTGCTTTATCTGATAACCTTTGTGCTTTCTTATCATCCACATACAACACGATATGCGTATGATTGCTCATAACCGCATAGCCACACACATCAATGCAAAACACCTTCGCAAGGGTCAGCAATTTTTCCTCAACCCAGTCTCGCCGATGTTCATAAGACTTGCCCGTGACGCGGTCTTTACCGCACAGAAATGCCCGGCGAACACACCGGGATATGCAGTGGTAGTATTTTGTATCTGATAAGCTGACCTGTCTCTTCCTTGCCATTGGCATAATCTATCATCCTCAATCCATTGAGTATTATCTAAAGGTAGACGGCGTACCTTACGTACGCCAGTTTCGGGTGGATGTCCATTCAACCGCTCCTCACGAGAAGCAATCAAATCTCTTTCATAGAAATACGTTCTACCTGGTTCAAGATGGCTCAAAATGAAAGAAGTCGTTGGGAAGTCATCGCTCATACCTCTAAATTTGAGATACATCTCGGTATTTGTGTCATTAATATAAAAATATATGCATCTACCAAAAAATAAACTTTTCGGCTCACCGTGCCTGAACCATATTTGATAATGCTCGGAAGGAGCAACATAGGCTCGCTCAGATGCGATGATAAGTAGTACAGCCTCTTTTTCTGGTGAAATAGGCCATACAACATTTGAAACACTGGGAGCTCTAGCGCAACTTACTATGAACATAGCGATAAACAGCACAGCTTTTTTCATTCCCACCTCTTTTTTGAGTGACACCCACCTTTATATTCGCTGAACTGTTGTAGGTGGCAATGCAAACGAATAAATCTCAAAATACACTATTTAATGTTTCTGTCTTCCTGTCTACTAAATATATCATCACCACTTTTGCATTCATCTACTCCATTCGGCCCAACAGAATAGAAAGAATGTAGCTCCCCAATGTGATTGCAACTGCCACTTGGGGAAAACACCCAAGCATGACCCCAAGGGTCTGAACTCGGTACTTTTTGGCTGAGATAGGGACCTCTCCACTCTCCCGATACTTCATCAGTTTTATGAAGTTTGTTGAGTATTATATTTCTTGACGGAAACTTCCCATAATGCTTTTCGTATATAGCAGAAGCTATCTCGACAGAGTCAATTACTCTTCTTGCTTCTTGCTCTTCCTCACTCATGGCTAAAGGAGGATGTATTCTAGGAAAGAAAAGCATCATAGAAATAAATACTATACTTGAAAACAATATTAGCCTTAGCACAACGTAAATCCTTTTAGTCTTTTTTGATTTTAAGTGGCGTATATAGACGCCCTGAGTTGTTTGCCCGGTAAAACCTTACAACACCCGGAATTCATATTACGCGCGATTAAACCAAAACGATATTGATATCTATGAGTTATCAAAGCCCGGCCTAATGACCGGGTTTTTTAATGTGTGGAGACTTGAGAGGATTGGCTACTGGGGATCGCTGTTTTTCTTTCTAGTTTGAGACGTTACGTTGTTTGGTTCTTTTCTAAAGGCCTCTTTTTAAGTGACACCCACCCGTATCACCTTTTAAGTTATCACGGCAGTTTCAAAGTCGAAATGCAAGAATATCAAATACTGCGCTTCCTATAAGCTCTGAGCAATTAAAGTCGTATGTTTAAGCACGAAATTCTAGAAAATAATCAGATTTGGACAATATGAGTGCGCATCCAGCCTCAACTTAGATACATCGAAATGGTACTTACGGAAAGGTGTTAACCCAGTAACCGCTCGCACTGAGTCAAGTTGGCACGTCGCCTTTTGTGAAGATGCTCGCAGTAATCTGTCATCGCTTGCTTTCGCCCCACAGCGCCATGGAAGACCTTCGTAAATTGCGTAGTGAGCTTGAGCCAATTGTCTGGCTCTATTTGCAACCGTGTCAGCAATGGCTGGCTATCGCTGATATAACCCCGATTATCTGCACGCATGCATCGGCCTGTTAATTCAACTAGCTGTATGTAATAGGTCAGCTCAAAGGGCAGTCCTTTGGGCATGTGTTTTCTTGGGTTACCTGCAAAGCGCAGTAAGCTCTTAGGTTGCTTTCCTTGCCGTGCATAATCAATACGTTTTTTAATGCTGGTGTAGTCTGACGTTTCCGGTGTCTCAGCTAACTTGGCTCTGATTAGGTTCAGGTCAACATAAGCCAGGCACGCTGCCAGTGCTGCTTCATCCAGTAAGGCCTGTGACTTAAATCGCCCTTCCCAAAATCGACCTGTGCACCCATCTTCTTTATTAGCTTTGCGGGCAATATCTTCATTAAGCACCCGCATGAACCAGCTGATGCTCGCAAGGCGTATTCTGAATTCAGCAATATCAGCTGCCAGCATACTATACTCGGATGCGCTCAGCTCATCACCACCAATGAACTTGTGCGTCAACCAGTTGCCCTTAAACAACTTATGCCAGCGAAGCACTATCGCTTTATCTGATAACCTTTGTGCTTTCTTATTGTCCACATACAACACAATATGCGTATGATTGCTCATAACCGCATAGCCACAGACATCAATGCAAAACACCTTTGCAAGGGTCAGCAATTTTTCCTCAACCCAGTCTCGCCGATGTTCATAAGACTTGCCCGTGACGCGGTCTTTACCGCACAGAAATGCCCGGCGAACACACCGGGATATGCAGTGGTAGTATTTTGTATCTGATAAGCTGACCTGTCTCTTCCTTGCCATTGGCATAATCTATCATCCTCAATCCATTGAGTATTATCTAAAGGTAGACGGCGTACCTTACGTACGCCAGTTTCGGGTGGATGTCCATTCAACCGCTCCTCACGAGAAGCAATCAAATCTCTTTCATAGAAATACGCTCTACCTGGTTCAAGATGGCTCAAAATGAAAGAAGTAGTTGGGAAGTCATCGCTCAAACTTTTTTGAGTGACACCCACCCGTTTGTCCTAGATGATTGACTGCTGCGCTTCCTATTAGCTCTGAGCATAAAAGTCACTGCTGTGACTTCGTACTTATCTCTTTAATTTAACTTGAACTCTTAAAACCCCAATCGATTACAAGCCTCAGTGACAGCTTCTTTTGTAGACTCAACAAAAATTTCCTTACTGGCATCACGAGAAGCAATCAAATCTCTTTCATAGAAATACGTTCTACCTGGTTCAAGATGGCTCAAAATGAAAGAAGTAGTTGGGAAGTCATCGCTCATACCTCTAAATTTGAGATACATCTCGGTATTTGTGTCATTAATATAAAAATATATGCATCTACGGAACTTTTTTGAGTGACACCCACCCGAAAATTCACAGAACTATTGTGGACAGGTTCAAAGTCGAAATGCAAGACTATCAAATGCTGCGCTTTCTATAGGCTCTGAGCAATGAAAATCGTATGTTTAAGCACGAAATCTTAGAAAATAATCTGATTTGGACAAGATGAGTTCGCACCCAAGCCTGAATTTGGATACATCGAAATGGTACTTACGGAAAAGTGTTAACCCAGTAACCGTTCGCACTGAGTCAAGTTGGCGCGTCGTCTTTTATAAAGATGCTCACAGTAATCCGTCATCGCTTGCTTTCGCCCTACCGCGCCATGAAAGACCTTCGTAAATTGCGTAGTGAGCTTGAGCCAGTTGCCTAGCTCTATTTGCAATCGTGTCAGCAAAGGCTGGCTATCGCTGATATAACCCCGCTTATCTGCACGCATGCATCGGCCTGTTAATTCAACTAACTGTATGTAATAGGTCAGCTCAAACGGCAGTCCTTTAGGCATGTGCTTTCTTGGGTTACCTGCAAAGCGCAGTAAGCTCTTAGGTTGCTTTCCTTGCCGTGCATAATCAATACGTTTTTTAATGCTGGTGTAGTCTGACGTTTCCGGTGTCTCTGCCATTTTGGCTCTGATTGGGTTCAGGTCAACATAAGCCAGGCACGCTGCCAGTGCCGCTTCATCCAGCAAGGCTTGTGACTTGAATCTTCCTTCCCAAAATCGACCTGTGCAACCATCTTCTTTGTTTGCCCGGCGGGCAATGCCTTCATTAAGCACCCGCATGAACCAGCTGATGCTAGCAAGGCGTGTTCTGAATTCACTGATGTCTGCATCAAGCATACTGTGCTCTGACTCGCTCAGCCCATCACCACTAATGAACTTGTGCGTCAACCAGTTGCCCTTAAACAACTTATGCCAGCGAAGCACTATCGCTTTATCTGATAACCTTTGTGCTTTCTTATCATCCACATACAACACAATATGCGTATGATTGCTCATAACCGCATAGCCACACACATCAATGCAAAACACCTTCGCAAGGGTCAGCAATTTTTCCTCAACCCAGTCTCGCCGATGTTCATAAGACTTGCCCGTGAGGCGGTCTTTACCGCACAGAAATGCCCGGCGAACGCACCGGGATATACAGTGGTAGTACTTAGTACCTGATAAGCTGACCTGCTTCTTCCTTGCCATTGGCATAATCTATCATCCTCAATCCATTGAGTATTATCTAAAGGTAGACGGTGTACCTTACGTACGCCAATTTTTGGTGGATGTCCATTCAACCGTTGTTCTCTGATAAGCTGACCTGCTTCTTCCTTGCCATTGGCATAATCAATCATCCTCAATCCATTGAGTATTACCTAAAGGTAGACGGCGTACCTTACGTACGCCAATTTTAGGTGGCTGCCCATGTAACTCTATGTAACTCTTATACATTCAAAGGATTCTGACTCGCTTTTTCTAATCCATAAAATATCATCTTCTACTTCCTTGTAAGCAACATATCCTGTAAATAAAGAGGTGATCATTGAAGAAGATGCACCTGAATCACTCAGAAATTGAAAAATCTTCTCATTATTGACAGCTCGCTTTGAAAAAAAGAAAAATGGTGACTCGAAGGTAAAAAAAAGCTCCGACAGCACTTTTGCTATAACCTTAAATTCAAAGTTAGCATCTACAAAAAATGATAGCTGAAAACCATCAAATTCAATGCTTCTAAAGCCTCCCATCTTAGTACATTTATCGATTATCTTTAGAACAGCTGATTCGTCAGTACTGCAAAGTCTAAAGCAGTATACATATAAACAATCAGTCCCTTTCTTTAGCTCATAAAAGATCCTCATAAGATTTATAGAGCAATTAACATCGAATTCATCAAAACAGCCTATTGATATAGTGTTTGTGCCGTGAAAGTTATAATTCATATCTATTAATTGATCCTTTTAAACGGTGGATACCACGTACGTCGTCGCGTATTTCCAAACTGCCAATTACCAAATCTAACCCTTATTGTAGAGTGCCAGCCAACGCCCCCCTTATGCAATCGACCATAATCAAACCTGACTCGAGTGTAACTTCCTTTAATGGAGATTAGCGTGTGATCCCTGCACTCCAGAAACCATGTCCGAAAATGCCACCTTGTAACTCTGCCATGATGCCACCAGCAAGGGCATGACTACCTAAGTGACCAAAACATTTACAGAACATTTGCAGAGACACCCACCAGGAAAGTTGTCAACTGCAAGCCAATCTTGAATGGGTGTCTCTGCAAATCCGCTAAACAGATGTGACCACAAAATCGGTGACATACGACCAGAAACAAAAAAGCCCCGGCGGGTGCAGGGGCTTTAGATTGGGTGTCTTTTATATTTGTTTAATCTATCATCCTCAATCCATTGAGTATTATCTAAAGGTAGACGGTGTACCTTACGTACGCCAGTTTCGGGCGGATGTCCATTCAACCATTCTGGATATCCGCGTGGCGCACTAACGTTGATTTCGAAGCGCCCATCTCATCACCCACCAAAAATCCGAACTGAATGTCTACGATTTTGGGTGGGTGTCCGTGTAACTCGTCAACTGCAAGCAAATCTTGAATGGGTGTCTCTGCAAATCTTCTCGGCTCGGAACACATTAGGGGCGCTGAATAATCAGTCAAGCCCGGATATATGTCAGAGCAACACATTTATAGCGGACTGGGCCAAACATCAGGCATGGCAAAACAGATAAAAGAACGAACGGGATAACGAAAACTCGCTACCCCGCAGGCCTACTCGGCTTGACATCGCTGGAGCGTCCATATATGTCACTTGAAATTTCAATCAATTCGGCACAACTAAATCATCTCCACTTTTACATTCATCTATTCTATTTTCTCCCTTAGAGTACAAGTCATACTCTCCACCGTTACATTTAGAAGGGTAGTTATAGATGTAACTTTCACCAAAGGCATCCTTCGGTATACTTTCTATAATTGCACTCCCTCCTATATCATCATTATCTTCTGTAAGAGCACTAATCCATATCGAGCTTTCAGGATAAAAACCATAAAGACCTTTATAAATCTCCAAGGCTTTAGATATTTGAACGAGATCCAAATCAACTATATCAACTATATCAACTTTATCATCATCTATAACTTTTACAGTAAATATTGAAAAAATAAAAATAAAAAGCAAAATAAATAAAGTTAACTTCATTTTAGTTACCTATCAGTTTTTTAAACCTATCACTAATCGCTCTCAGTTGAGTCCCATAAAGAGTAGTCTCTCGGCTTAATATACCAGTATTATCTATAATCTGTTTGTGCCTGCTACTAGAACCATATCCAAAAAACCTTTCGTACATACCTGACTTGTAATTTGTAAAATTTGGGTCATTAAAGTGCATCAGTTCATGATATGCCGATCCTAAATAATAGCTAGCGGAAAACTTTCCACTTTGTAAATACTGTTTGCTAATTCGCATGTTAGGCTCACAACCTAACATCCCACAGTCAACTTCTGCCTTACGTATCCCTAGTTCAGTTTGGTCCACAACTTCTATTTTTGGCAACGTTATTTCGTCACCTAAGATATCTCTTGTAGCTTCCATTCCTTTTTTCACATAATTTAAGTTCATTTCATAATTTCTTTGTTTTTGCTCTTCTGATAAACCATCTAGGCCATAGTCCAAATCACCTTCCTGCCCCATCGCAATACCCCAATCCGTCCTCATCGCCGTAACAAAAGCCGCACTATAAGCACCATTTTTAAACTTCCCTCCGGTTACTTTTGAAATTGTACCGCCAACAACAGCTGAGATTAGAACATTCCCAATAGGGTTACTAACATAGTTCCCTCCCCCAACTGCGCTATTAAGTCCAGCTGCCCAGAAGCCATGGCCGAAATTGCCGCCATTTATGTCACTCATAATGCCGCCAACAATACCATCAAACATAAAGCGAGCGAATACATTTTCAAAGCCGCCGCCCCCTCCTAATTGAGACGTTGCGACAGAAGTTAAGCCAGCCTTAAATGCCTGAGATGAACTGCCACCCATCGCTCTGGTAAACTCATAGTTCCATGCCGCAGCACATGCAGCCTGAGCTGGTCCACAAAAGGCTGTCAGCATATTCCCCGCAATACTGGTAATTTCTGCACCAAATACTTTTACCACACCTCTGATGATTTGACGGTTTATCTTCTTCGTGAGCTTATGTAACTTCTTAAACAAATACCCACTAGGATCCGTATATGACAGCGGATTATTCAACACATAAGAATAAGCGTTATAGTTTTGAAGATTCGAAGGCGCCTGCACCACAGGATCCGCCTGCATAAACCGGCCAGTCTCTGCATCGTAGATCCGACCATTCATATGAATGATACGCTTGTCGCCGCCCAGTGACACCGGCTCATGCCCTGTATAGGCTCTCAGGTTGTCACTTATATTGTTGAACACATCGCCCATCAGCTCTGAATTCTGCTCAACCTCACGCTGCTTACCAAATATATCGTACGCATAACGTGTCAGGACCTTATGTTCGCTATTAGTCACGACAATGGTGGACCCCTGATGGTCGGTAAACAACCACTTGGTTTTGCTCATCCCTGTATCATAGTAGGTTTGTTGTGCGTCGTTGCCGATATAACGGTTAATCACAGACTTGCCGTCCTCACCTTTTGGCTTGGTCAGCTCCAGAGCACCCACGTAATATACTGTTTTTGACCCATCCACTCGCTTGTAGCGACGATTATTCGCATCATACCTGAAGGTGACAGTCTCACCATTGCCCGTCATTTCAACCGCTTTATTACGCGCACTGTACTCAATTGACGTAGTGCCATCACTACCTGAGCGCGCTATCTGATTACCATTGGCATCAAAACTAAAGGACTCTGTCTTAGCAGGCAGTGTGCCCAAACAGCTCGAACTTGCTATACGGCTTCGTGAAGAGATAGCATGTAGTGGCGTATTGTCTTCACCATATCGCTGAGTCCAGCGACCCAACACCAGCACAGATGAGCCTTCATAGCCAGGACAGTCAACGTCTGTACCAATCAGATAATCCGCTTTCTCGGTTAAATTACCCGATGCAGAGTACTTGAACAGATCGACGTTGTTTACCCCCAGCACTCGGTTCATATCATCATAATGATAAGTGCGGGTGTCCATGCCTATCTGCTTGCGGCTTATCAAATTGCCCAGGCTGTCAAAGCTGTAAACGTCACTTTGAATTGCAAAGTTGCTGTCTGCAATCTTTTCGACCATGCCCTTTTGGTCATAGGTGATGTTCATGGTCACGCCGCCTTTTTCGTACGTGGTGACCTGACCACGGGCATTGAGCGCCGTCACTTTGTAGTAAACCTGGCCCTTATTGCTATTACGCGCCTCTGTTTTTGCCAGCAGCTGACCGTTTTGGTAAGTCATAGCAACACCGCGCGCTTCTATAAATTCGCCCTGTTCATCACGACGGTAGTCATCAAACTGTAAGGCCAAACGGCTGTAGCTATCATAGAAGCTCTGTTGGATCACACAGAGATTGTCAATTGGATCCAGGTTTGAGCCATCCGTAATACGTAAATCACCCGTTGACCCTACAAAACTGACTTGCCCTGCGCACTGGCTCGTACTATCCAGTGACGTCAGCGTTGCTGCTGCACGCCCTAATTGGTCGTAATAATAGGTTTGCCCCCAGTCAGAGCCCTGCGAACTTGATATCAAGCGATGAACGGTGTCGTTTGTATCTCCATACACCCAAGTACTGGTGCCTTCGGCAAACACCCCCTCTGGCGTCGTTTGCTCCTGTTTGATTTTTCGACCTAAGAAGTCGTAATCCATGGTCAGTTTCACACCACGTGCATCAGTTTGCGTAAGTAGTTCGCCAAAGGCATTGTACGTGTATTGCCAATAGCCTCTGTCTGAATCCTGCACAGACTCTTTACGACCCATGTCGTCATAAGTAATGGTACTCAGCAGGCGATCATTGGCCGCTTCTGCCGATGACTGAACGGTGAGCTGAGCACCCAGTGCGTTGTAGGTATAGTCCAGCGTGTGATTAATGTTGTCTATCACCTGCACTGTCTGGCCTATGGCATTACTCAGCGTAGATTTAACCTGATCACGGATATCAGAGCCCCTGACAGTAACTGTGGTCTTTCGACCCTCAAACTTTGTCTCTGATTCTGTGCCAGAATTTGCGTCGTAGACATTCGTTACCCTGTCTAGCGCATCATAGGTGCTTGTCACAGCCTTTGAGCCAGCCTCAATAACCACATCATTACGACCGTAACGATCAAACTGATATTCTGAGGTCAGCCACTGGTTCTCAAGTACTGTCAGCTTGCTCACTGAATAAGTGCGTCCCATTTTATCCAGCGAGTGTTTTTCGCGCAGTACGCCGTTAACTTCTTTATTCAGACGTACCACACAGTTTTCATTCGATCCACACGCCGTGAAATAGCTATATGCCTGAGCTCCGGTCTTACTGTAAGACCCCACTTTTCCGCCAAAATGGTCATAGGTTAAGTTGGTCAATACACCGTTATTGTCAATCAGCTCAAGCGGCTGGCCGAATACATTGCGGCGTGTATAACTATGCCGCCCTATCTCGACGGTACGGACTTTTTCGGAAATCAACGACAGTGTACTTTTGCTACCACTTTTCTTAGTGTGGAGGACGAAACGCCCTTGCGCATCAAAGATAGTTTCAGAGGTGCGCGTTTCACGCTCCACGCCTGTACATGCGGTGTTTTCGCTTTGCACTTTTACTTTGTTGCCAAAGCTATCGTATGAGTGTTCTGTCGTTAACTCATACTCACAACCCAAGCCTTTACCGACCACCTCCTTATAAAGCATATTTTCATGGGCATGGTTCTCGGGATAATATTCAAAGTGACTGGTTTTAGATATCGCAGTGAGACCTGCGCCACTG
Source organism: Pseudoalteromonas rubra (assembly GCF_000238295.3). Lineage (NCBI taxonomy): Bacteria > Pseudomonadati > Pseudomonadota > Gammaproteobacteria > Alteromonadales > Pseudoalteromonadaceae > Pseudoalteromonas > Pseudoalteromonas rubra. Next base: position 391,377 of record NZ_AHCD03000027.1, on the reverse strand, counting down.
TGAGTCACCTTGGTTTCGGACAATCGGCCCAAGCGCTTGTGCACATCTGTTGTGCCATATTGGTTTTCGGTGACAACACTGTGCTGCACAGTGCCCGTTGCCCCAACTGTGGTGAAATACTCAGCACTGGAGGCATCCACCTCGTAGGTATTCACGGTCAGGTTTTCAACATTGCCATATGTATCTTGTAAGGTTGTTGTATCTGTACAAGTGTAAGCACTCACACTCATTCCTGAATCAACTACGGCGGTACATTCACGGCTATCCGAATTGTAAACCCGATAAGCGGTCACATCATTGAGCTGCTGCGTTTTATGCTTGCTGTACTCGTTAACCGAGATGCTGAGCAGTTCACTGGTGTCTGCTGTTTGCATTCGTTTTTGGGTTGAGTACGGCATGCCGGTGAACGGAAATGCCTGATGGTAGCGTGTGGTCGTCTCAAAAGTCTTGCCATCTTTTTGTGTGGTGGTCTTAAGCGCTTTAAAGCCCAGTGGTCCGCGACCCCCAAATTGCACGCGTGCGCCCTGATAGTGATAATCCACTTTCGCTGTGTCGGCCGACAAGGCGCCACTGCGATTGCTCGGGCTGTCGGTTTCAACACTGGCAACCAATACACCCGCGCCAGTCATCTTGCTGACTAATAGCTGTTGCGCATTGAAGATCCCTAAATCTGTCGTCAGGTCATCGTTAAGGTCTGTATAAACCGCTCTGTCCGACATTAGCCCATAGTGGATAGTCGTGTTGTTTGTATGACCGGCATACCCTTGATTGACCTCAAGCAACATGCCTGCTGTGGGGCGCTGACTCAGGTTATACCTGACACTGACACCGTAGTCGTGTTTAATCAGAATGTCTGCAACACCATTGCCATCGTAATCACTGAAAAAGGCAAAGTCTCCGCCTCTGGTATCCACGGCAAGCTCAAACGCGTTGTCACTGAGCTTTGTGAAACTCTCACTTTGAGTTGACCACTCATACCGACGCCATTTTTTCGTGTTCTTTTCTTTGAAGAACAGGTCCGCTTTGCCATTTTTGTCTATGTCCATCGACATAGGTGGAATCAGCTCGCTGACCGACAAAGCGTCATTGCTGGATTTGGCTGTCGCAATAAACACCCTTCTGAATTTAACTCGCTCACTGGATTGATTAAGCTGTACATGCCACTGCTTTACATCATGATTGTACGTGGGCGTAGCCAGATACATCAGATCCACCAGGCCATCGCCATTGACGTCACTTGGCGTTAACAATTCTATTTTCTCATCCGATGCTATCGTTTCTGTCAGGAAAGGATTAAATCCGCCATAGCCAGTTTCTCCCTGGTTATAGTGCACCGCCAGACGTTTAGCGTCGTCATTGTTACAGTGGGTAGAGTTACATTTCAGCGCAACAATATCTGCCAGGCCGTCAAAGTTCATATCGATGACATGCCAGTCTGTGCCCTTACTCGTAAAGTCGCCGTAGCCATAAAAATTACCTTCGCCCACGTCAGTACCGAGCACGTACTGATGACCAAATGCTTTGGTTTCAGGATCTGCTAACCTGACGTACAAGTTGGGGTCGTCTTTTTTATGCTTATACACCAGGTCTGCGTAGCCATCGCCATTCAGATCGGCAGGTTTGATTTCACGCATGTAATGATTAGCAGGCCAGCCTTCTGGCAGACTCAGTGTTTGCAGCTGATTGTTGTCGCTCAGTGCATAATGGGCCCAATAACCTGGATTGGCATCAGACGTATGCTCTGACCGCAAATTGATCATCAGAGTCTGTCGGCCATCCAAATCATGATCTATGGCAAACATACTGACACTTTCCTGATCATCTTTTCGGTATATATCCCGGCATGCCAGCTCTTCGGCCGCTTGATAGGTATGACCCTGATAAACGCACAATGTATAACGCTTAGCACCCTTGTCTGTCTGTTCCAGCGTGACCAGTTGTGCCAGACCTGTGGCTTTTAAGTCGGCCAAAGTGACAGACGACAATGCATTATCCATCCGCTCTTTTGAATACACATTGCTAAACGCTTCAAAGTCCAGTTTGTTGGCAAAAGCATCATACCTGAAGGAAACAGGGGCACGGCAAACACTGCCACGGCAATGTGCAATACTTTGCAGCAGGCGAGTGCCATTGACCGCATCCACAAAATCCAGATCATAATGGGCAAGCTCCGCCCCCTCATGATTAAATACCTCAATATTGCTCAGGCGTGCAAACTGAGTTACTTTTGCTGTATCTACGTAGCCTGCATGGCGCAGCGCCCCTACCTCATGGGTAAACACGACTCGGTTACCACTATAGTTAATTTCTGACAGGACTTTTTCAGAGTTTGCACTGTGATCTGGGTCTGTCAGCTCTGTGTAAACATAGTTGATGGTCGTGCTTTGGTGGCCCAGGTTGTCTTTCACTTCTGACAGCATCCAGCTCATGGTATGAACAACACCATCGGCATCCGTCAGGTTGGTACGACTAGTTTCTGATGCGCCGTATCGTTTTACCGAGCCATCCTTTGCAAGCACAACAAATTGAGATTGGCTACCCTCACCTAATTTATAAACGGTTATCTGGGCATCTATCTCAGTCATATATTCGTCAGCAATTTGCTCGCCCTCGAAGCTACCACTGTGGGTTTGTACCGCTTTACTGATCAAGCGCTGACCATCAAGGCAATACCGGTCATCCTCACTTAATGTCAGCCCTTTAAACTGGCCGTCCTGTGCTTTAGTTTGCCGACAGCGTGAAATACCCGATGTCGCACTCAAATTCCAGCCAAGAGCAACTAAGCCATCACCGCCTTGAGAACTGTAGTTCAGACTGACCTCAGGCTGCACGCCTGTGATACCCGCGGGTAACGCAATGGGCACACTATAAGATGCAGCGCCGCTTTCGGTTACCCGGAAACTGCCTGTGGTTGGTTGTAAACGAGCATGGGCAAGCAACACACTTTCGCTCGGCGCTTGCTCCGGTGCAACTTCAACGGATGGCAACGCAACAGACGGGCTTCCCTCTACAGCCGAGCTAGTGATGATAACTTGCGCTTCATTGGAGTAATTGTTACTACAACGAGATACCACTTTATCCGCAAGAGAGTCCGGGAGTTTTACACATGCCAGTGCCTTAAACTGATAACTGCCGTTTTGTTTAAATATTTTGGTAAGTGCACCGACATTATCGGCTTTGGTTTTGTCAGCATCCAGGGTTGCAAACAGTTGATACTGAGGGTTGCCAGGCTGCAGCGCATACAGTTGATATTCTTCAACCCGCCCCGGTGCTGTCAGCATGAATTCGATTATGCCACTTTGCTCCGTTGCGCTTAATGTGGGGATATGCAGGCCATCTCGATGATCCGCAGGATTAGTGCCGATTGCTTCTTCTAACCTGTCACTCAGCCCATCTTTATCACTGTCATAATCAAAATCACAGTAGTCACTTACTAAGCAATGACCATAGAAGTATTTAAGCAGGTTAAAAGCAGCCGCTTCATATTGGTTGCTGCTCTGTCCCAACAGGTCAATGATCACATCAGCCCGGGTAACCCCCATTTCGAGAACGCCGACCCAATAAGCCTGATCACCAGAGCCATATTTGGCGCCACTCAACACCTGATCAGCGCCGTCTTTTAACAGCAAGTATTCAAATAACGTACTGATGAATTGTGCATTGGACGACTCAGACAAGGCGGGGTCAATGTTAATCAGTGCATTGATCATTTCATTGAGCGGGTGGCCATTAACCATCAGGTAAGCCATAAAACTCAACTCAGTTTTACTGGGTGTTCTTTGTAACAGGACCAGCATGGCTTTCGTCAAAACCACAAGACCATCGGTATTTTGGTCCGGATGCCACCACTGAGCTTCCCACTCTTTTATTTCGTCTTCGAATTGCAGCGCTAAAGCATCGATTTCCTGCCATTTCACAGCATTGGCACCAATCATACGCTGATCGATGACGTGTACCTCTCTATCTGCTGTCGTGACATAGATATGTCCGGAAGCTGATACCTTAGGCGGCATCACAATCCCGCCACTGCGCGGGAATGTATAATGCCAGTTCGCTAACCCCGTTTTTGCATCCAGTGAATAAAGCGCTTCATCCATAGAGCCAATTAACAGGGCATTATTTTGATCAAATTGCGCACCGGCGCGGATCTCACCTTGTGTTTGGAATTGCCATTTTGTAGTCACTTCCAGGTTCGCTATCGGATCATAAGTCAGACGGTAGAAATGATGGTTCAGTGAACCAAAGTAGATATTGTCTATTTTTCTGGCGCCGGCAGTTTCAGCAATAGGCTCGAGCCTGACTAGAGGCTTAGCGGTAACCGGAACATTCTGATGGTTTGATTCAGGGTAAGTCCACAAATATTGAAGATCACCATCCAGATTTACTTTATGTGCTTTAAGGCCGCCTTCTTCACCACCAACATACAATACTTTATTTTCACTGACCGTGAACTCACGCCCACGGAGGTTAGGCCGCTGTGCTGACCCCGTTTCATCTAAAATAATGGTGTTTTCCAGGTATGTATTGTTTTCAGCATCACCCGACAACACGCCATTTGTAATGGTTATCTCTACCCCATTGTCCAGCAAGCCATCATGCACTATTTCTGGTAATGTGCCTGTTAGCGTGTATCCGTTTAATGACAAGCTCTGCGGTGGGATGTAAAACGTATCCCCCGTTCCTCGTAAACGGGCATAAAGAGCGGACTGAGACGCACTAAATCCGACCCCGGAAACCGTCACTTTGGCTTTAGGCTCAGTACACTCAGCACCACATTCCTCTATCTTCGCTGTATCAATATAGGGCGCGATATGCTCAACGGTATGTTGTTGGCCTGCGGTACACACCCCCTGGCTGTTACAGGCACGGATTTCATAGGTATAATGACCCCGAACTATGTCTGTGACCTGGTGGCTTGTGCCCGTGGTGGTTGCCAGCACAGAATGAGGTGCCCGGGACCTGTCACTGGGCAGCCCTTTCCAGGCCGCTAATTGATAGCTTTGTGTGACGCCATCAGTGTTAGCAGCCCAGTTCAGCGTAAAATGACCACCTGCTTGCGTGATATCACTGTTAAACACCGGTGCATGAGACTTGGTCTCATGGTTTACGACCGTTATTAGTTCTGAGCTGCCTTCTTCACCCTGAATAAGTTCCCGGTTATGAATTCTCGTTCCATATGCATACACCCGGAGTCGCTTACCATGGTCCGCAAACTTGGTCTGGATCGTCGTTAAATATGAAATCTTACCGTAAACGTTGACCTCACTTGCTTTCATCGGGTAGGGAGCACCATCCAAGGTCGCCCGCATATTAAGCCTGCTCGTATTTCTAAATCGTGAGAAGTTTACTTCAATCAAACCGGCTCCCAGGTCCTTTAATTGGATCTCAGGTACCTCAGGCTCATCCACTTTTTCCTCAATGAGCGCGATCCCAGGGAGGCGAGCCGTAGATGAATTGCCATCATTATCTGTCGCCACTAAGGTAAGCTCAATATTGTCCCCTGCATCCTTATTAGATGGCCTCCAACTGAAGCTTATACGCTTTGCATCTGCTGAAGAGCTGGCCAAAGGCAGCTCTAAATTATCTATAGAAGGTGAAATACTGATACCGTCAGTTACTGGCGTGCCATTTCTGTATAAGGTCAAGGAAGTCAGTTTAGGCACTTTACCGTCAGCAGTACGCCGAGAAAAGGCTGACGCATACACCGTAAAATCAAGAGGAAATAGGCCTATAAGGTAAGATGACTTGGTTGGCGCTTTTACAGAAATTCCAAAAAAGTTCGCATAATTGATCACTTGCGAAAAGGCATTGGAAGCGCCTTCATTCGTCACCGCATAAGCATAGTATGTAAACTGACCCGACTGACCAGGTGCATCCAGGGTCATTGTACAATTAGTACTACTGGTACTACACGTTTTTACCGCCGTAGCACACCCATTGTTGATCGCCTGATAATTACCCGGTGCACGGCAAATCTTGTACTCTTTTATGCCAGACGTATGGCTGGCAGTTGCCGTTAAAGTCACAGATTCATCGATAAAGGGACTGGTATTCGTTGCAGCTAAAGTCACTTCCGGTGGCGTTGCCAAACTAACATTAAACGATTTTGTTTGGCTTGCACCTGCGCGGTCTGTCACTCGGACTTCCATCCCTGAGATAGGTTGTGTGACCGGGATGACGATTCCAGTGCACTTCAGCGTACGTGTAGAGCGCTCACAGGTGTTATCGGTAAAAGAGGCTACATCAGTATAACCATTACCTATATTGAGCTCTATTTTGTCTATTCGATTAGAGTAACCGTCATCATTATCATGCCCTTTCACTTCTAAGGTTAGGTTATCACCCGACACGACCTCATATTCCCCCCCATCCTCGGCTTCTGTGCCATCTATTTTTACTTGGAGCGTAGGGGGCGTATTTTCCTCTTTGATCAAATATGAATAGGTATGCGAGGCAGTATTACCTTTGCTATCTTCTAAAACTGCTTTAAATTTGTAGGTCGCATTCGCAATAAATTGGCTTTTCCAGATAGATTTGCCACACTCGTAGAAACCATCCTTATTTAGTTTTAAATCGCATACTCTTGTAGCACCGCTGTCTTCTCTCTTAACGCCATTTAAGTATATTTCGTATGACAGTTTGAAAGAGGTGACATCTTTATTTACATCTTTAAATATAACTTTACTAAAAGCACTCCGTGCATCATAACTGACTTCATTATCAGTTCCCGAGTAAGTCGCAGACACTAATTCTGGCGCGGTATTATCATTTACTTTGATGTCTCTATCGCAATAGTATTCTGGATCGCTTTCACTATTATGATTCATCAATCTAAGTGACACTGTGTATACACCTTTACTGGGAAAAGTGTAATACAGGGAAGTATAGGTAGAACTACGGCTTAGGGTCGTGGTTCCCCGTTTTAGCGTAAGCTGTTGATAAGGTTTGCTACTAAAAGTGTAACTTGCTGTATCACTTCCAAGCGTCACATGTTTTTCTTCGCCGGTAATCGCATGTAGATCAGAGGCATTACATACAGGTACACGTGCGGTATAGGCTTGCACTGTGCAGGTTAGTAGCGTGAAACAGGCCAGTACAATTGATTTGAATAAACTCACAGCTTTTCCCTCCACACCACTGGTAATATTTGTATTTGATTATTTGTAGAAGGAGTTTGCGTTTGCTCTGAGCCAAACCATTGGTTCATCGTATTACTAATAGTGGATGGTACGGTCCGTGTCGGCACATCAACTCCAAAAATCTCATTTTCACTATTTTGCATAATAAATTGCTGACGCTCGCCCGAATCGTCGGTAATGAGCGAAGGTGTGTTTATAAATTCAGCGCTTACTCCCCCAATTCGATACTCATTGAGTACGATACTCAGGTCATTTGGGTCTAAGACTTGTATCAAACCATCACGCTGAAAAACGTATACCCCACTCTCTACATTTTGGGATTCTGTAAAGAATGTGCTGACTGCACTCAGGTTGCTTGATGGAGCTTGGTTAATGATTACAGGGCTGGCGAGCACATTGCTGCTCTTCTCTTCACTGCATGAATGCATCTTGCCATCAGCTAAAAACGCACTACATACCTTTCCTTTGCCATTACGCATGCTAATCGTAAAAAAGAGTTTATCCCCTTCAATTATCGGGGCGCTGTTCACCACCCCGACCAGGGGTATGTCCCAACCCCCATGCCAGTCAATAATCTTGCCAGCTTCTTTGGTCACCGAATAGCGATGCAACCTGCCACCATGCGTTGCAAAATACAGATTATCTTCGTATTCCAGAACAGAACGCTCAATAACATCAAGGCCGGACAAAAATAAAGGCTGAAGAAAGCTGCCTTTTACACCGTTCAACTCAACCGGGTTTTCAGGTAAAGTTGCGATTGAAAGTACTCTCGAAGTTGATTTACCACCAAAGTCATGGGCTGTCAGTGTGAAGCTGGACATGCTACTTAAATGGCTTTTTAGAGTTCCTTGAGTTGGATTCAGCGCGTTCCAACTATATGTAGCTCCGTCCTGTGTCGATTTCATTATGGATACAGTGGCGGCTCCGCTAACTTGCCAACTTACTTCTACCAACCCGTAATCATCAACCTGACTGCGATTGCTATAGAAAGCTTTGACCGAAAATGGTTCGCTGACTACTCTGTTTTGCTGCTTCGCCACAGCACATCCATATTCGTCACATGCTGTCACACGATAAACGCCCGATGCTGTTGCAGGCATTGTGTACCGGGTCCCTGACACATTCGCGTTTACCATCTCCCATTTGCCGTCAACAAATTGTTCGATCCGATAATATTTTGCTAAACGCGCAGCCGTCCACACCAATGTATCACCTGCACTATCAGGTTTAACCGAAACATAAATAGGCGCATCAGGAGTACGTTCAATTGGGATCATAATGACTCTTGGCCCGACTTTAATAGGCGCATATGCCTGCTTAAACTCCGATGCCATGGAACAATTGATGATGAGGAAGCTCAGAAAAACAAACAAAATTGAGAGTCGATTAGCCATGCAGATTTTGACCTGATTTTATTTATTAAAATTAAGTTGTTTACATATGTTATTTCAAAAGCACACGCAAAACAACACAATAAAAACACCGAAAACATTAAATAACAATTAAATAAAAAAGATAACCAAGAAGAGTCAATTTTAGAGGGGTACTTAAAGGTATTGCATACTGAGATTAAATATAAGCGAATTAAAATTGAGTATTTATTTACCCAATTTTAATAATTTAAAGACCAGGAATATAGATTCTATGCAAATAAGACCCTGATGAATACGACCATCAAAGATTGAGCTTATCATGAAAATATGACACGAAAGTTGCTCATTCAATCGGGTTTTAATTAATCAACTTATACAACTACACATCCCTAATTACACCTGTATATAAACTAACAGCACCCCAGGCTTCGAGCAGCGAAAGTGCATTTCCAAAGGAAATCCTTCCCGGCATGTAACAGAAACAAAAAAGCCCCGCTAATGCGAGGCTTTTGAATAATGGTGCCCAGAGGCGGACAAAGTGGTCCGGAACCACTTTGAACAGCTTCAGCTGGCCGCTTGCGGTGAAATACAAGGACGTATTTCATCATCGAACCACCCGCAGGCGTGTTCGATTACGCCGCCACAATTAAAACAGAACGCGGAAACAAAAAAGCCCCGCTAATGCGAGGCTTTTGAATAATGGTGCCCAGAGGCGGACAAAAGTGGTCCGGAACCACTTTGAACAGCTTCAGCTGGCCGCTTGCGGTGAAATACAAGGACGTATTTCATCATCGAACCACCCGCAGGCGTGTTCGATTACGCCGCCACAATTAAAACAGAACGCGGAAACAAAAAAGCCCCGCTAATGCGAGGCTTTTGAATAATGGTGCCCAGAGGCGGACAAAAGTGGTCCGGAACCACTTTGAACAGCTTCAGCTGGCCGCTTGCGGTGAAATACAAGGACGTATTTCATCATCGAACCACCCGCAGGCGTGTTCGATTACGCCGCCACAATTAAAACAGAACGCGGAAACAAAAAAGCCCCGCTAATGCGAGGCTTTTGAATAATGGTGCCCAGAGGCGGACAAAAGTGGTCCGGAACCACTTTGAACAGCTTCAGCTGGCCGCTTGCGGTGAAATACAAGGACGTATTTCATCATCGAACCACCCGCAGGCGTGTTCGATTACGCCGCCACAATTAAAACAGAACGCGGAAACAAAAAAGCCCCGCTAATGCGAGGCTTTTGAATAATGGTGCCCAGAGGCGGACAAAAGTGGTCCGGAACCACTTTGAACAGCTTCAGCTGGCCGCTTGCGGTGAAATACAAGGACGTATTTCATCATCGAACCACCCGCAGGCGTGTTCGATTACGCCGCCACAATTAAAACAGAGCGCGGAAACAAAAAAGCCCCGCTAATGCGAGGCTTTTGAATAATGGTGCCCAGAGGCGGACAAAAGTGGTCCGGAACCACTTTGAACAGCTTCAGCTGGCCGCTTGCGGTGAAATACAAGGACGTATTTCATCATCGAACCACCCGCAGGCGTGTTCGATTACGCCGCCACAATTAAAACAGAGCGCGGAAACAAAAAAGCCCCGCTAATGCGAGGCTTTTGAATAATGGTGCCCAGAGGCGGACAAAAGTGGTCCGGAACCACTTTGAACAGCTTCAGCTGGCCGCTTGCGGTGAAATACAAGGACGTATTTCATCATCGAACCACCCGCAGGCGTGTTCGATTACGCCGCCACAATTAAAACAGAGCGCGGAAACAAAAAAGCCCCGCTAATGCGAGGCTTTTGAATAATGGTGCCCAGAGGCGGAATCGAACCACCGACACGAGGATTTTCAATCCTCTGCTCTACCGACTGAGCTATCTGGGCTAAAACTGGCTGTATTGTACTACTCTTTCGTCCATGAAGCGGTGGCCTGTCGTCGTCCTGACTCCACCTCAACAAGCTGCGAAGCGTTGCTTCGGTCTTGTTTGGCCCAACTGAGTTATCTGAGCTAAAAATAAAAATGGTGCCGACTATCCGAGTCGAACGGATGACCTACTGATTACAAGTCAGTTGCTCTACCAACTGAGCTAAGTCGGCGCACCTTAATAATGGTGCCCAGAGGCGGAATCGAACCACCGACACGAGGATTTTCAATCCTCTGCTCTACCGACTGAGCTATCTGGGCTAAAACTGGTTATATTGTGCGTTCTGTAGTTAAACGCATATCAAGACAATGCCTTGATAGTGACTGAAACTTTATCATTTCAGTCGAACTCAACTATGAGTTAATAAATGGTGCCGACTATCCGAGTCGAACGGATGACCTACTGATTACAAGTCAGTTGCTCTACCAACTGAGCTAAGTCGGCACACTTAATAATGGTGCCCAGAGGCGGAATCGAACCACCGACACGAGGATTTTCAATCCTCTGCTCTACCGACTGAGCTATCTGGGCAAAAACTGGTTATATTGTGCTGTATAATTCATCCTGAAGCAGCGTTCCGGCTCGACGTCCTGTCTCGCGTTCGATTAGCTGCGAAGCGTTGCTTCGGTCTAATCTCACCCAACTGATTAAGTCAGGCGCACCTTAATAATGGTGCCCAGAGGCGGAATCGAACCACCGACACGAGGATTTTCAATCCTCTGCTCTACCGACTGAGCTATCTGGGCTAAAACTGGTTATATTGTGCGTTCTGTAGTTAAACGCATATCAAGACAATGCCTTGATAGTGACTGAAACTTTATCATTTCAGTCGAACTCAACTATGAGTTAATAAATGGTGCCGACTATCCGAGTCGAACGGATGACCTACTGATTACAAGTCAGTTGCTCTACCAACTGAGCTAAGTCGGCACACTTAATAATGGTGCCCAGAGGCGGAATCGAACCACCGACACGAGGATTTTCAATCCTCTGCTCTACCGACTGAGCTATCTGGGCTAAAACTGGTTATATTGTGCGTTCTGTAGTTAAACGCATATCAAGACAATGCCTTGATAGTGACTGAAACTTTATCATTTCAGTCGAACTCAACTATGAGTTAATAAATGGTGCCGACTATCCGAGTCGAACGGATGACCTACTGATTACAAGTCAGTTGCTCTACCAACTGAGCTAAGTCGGCACACTTAATAATGGTGCCCAGAGGCGGAATCGAACCACCGACACGAGGATTTTCAATCCTCTGCTCTACCGACTGAGCTATCTGGGCTAAAACTGGTTATATTGTGCGTTCTGTAGTTAAACGCATATCAAGACAATGCCTTGATAGTGACTGAAACTTTATCATTTCAGTCGAACTCAACTATGAGTTAATAAATGGTGCCGACTATCCGAGTCGAACGGATGACCTACTGATTACAAGTCAGTTGCTCTACCAACTGAGCTAAGTCGGCACACTTAATAATGGTGCCCAGAGGCGGAATCGAACCACCGACACGAGGATTTTCAATCCTCTGCTCTACCGACTGAGCTATCTGGGCGTGCGGCGTATTAAACGGGTTTTGCCTTGTTAAGTCAACTTTTTTTTTAAACTCTGTGCTCGACTGACCACTATTCCGACAAAACCCGTCTAATCGCTTAAATTTCCCTCTGTATTTGGTATTTTGAAGCACTTTATGGCACCGTTTTATCTTCTGTCGTGAGCAAAAACGGGGAGAATTCATCCAGCATAGGTGATAGGATTGCAACCAACAAAGAAACATAGCACAAAAGTTGGGTTCGGAATCACATAATGGAAAACTCGTCTAATACGAACATAAAGGGCTTTGTACCTCTATTTATTGTCGTTACCATCATTATTGCAGCTATTTCTGCTGCCGCAGCCTTTACCTGGCCTGATGCAGGTAATAAACAAGCGGACTCCACCCAACGACCAGACCTGGTACTGCTGGCAAAGGATATTTCAACGCCTTTGTCCAATACCATGATGAAGCTGGGCTACAACTATGCCAAACAAATTCTTTCTGCGTTTGAAGCCAGCAATCCGGGCATAGAGTTGTATCTATATAGTGATAGTGGCATTGGACAAGCCAGTTTAGTCTATCAAACCAATGAACAGAGCATTGCACCAATAAAGAGACAAGCCAAGGTCGATCAGGGAGGCGAGTTTGTCGTACACCAGCCACTCGTGTTAGATGATTTGCCTGTCGGTGAACTCATTTTAAGATACGCCCCCCAACAACCCGTATCGAACGCTTCGCCAGTAACCAGCATCAGCTTAGCTGTGTGTGCTTTACTACTGACAATCGCTTTTGGCATCTTCCTCAAGCGCCAAATTATTGGTCGTCTCAGTAAAGACCTCACAGAACTCAATGAAGAACTGCAACACCTGCTGGATCAAAAGTCCTATGATATCCATGTGACTGAAAAACTTAGTTTTGGGCTATCGAAAACCGCTGTAGGGATTAACCAGTTAATCAACCAGATCCGTGACATCATTCAGGGAAACCAGGCAGCTCAAAGAGAGCTGAAGCAATTGCAAACCAGTTTAGAATCAGAAGTACAAGCCAGAACCCTGGCACTGGAAAAAGCCACACTGAATGCAGAACGTGCCAGTGAAGCCAAAACCACCTTCCTGGCCACGATGAGCCATGAAATCAGAACCCCCATGAATGGGGTCATCGGTACCATTGATTTATTGCGTCAGACTGAGTTGGACGGCGCACAGCATCGTCTAACGACCATCATTCGTGACTCCGCGTTTTCATTGCTGGGCATACTGGATGACATTCTCGACTTTTCTAAAATTGAAGCCGGTAAGCTGCAGATGGACAACAGTGTCTTCTCTGTGGCCGAAACCATTGAAGAAGTGGCGCGAGTGCTGTCTTCTGTGGCCAGAAAGCGTAAATTAGATCTGCAACTGGCTGTTGCACCGGATATTCCTAACAACCTGGTTGGTGATGCCGTACGTGTTCGTCAGGTTTTATACAACCTGTGTAGTAATGCCATTAAGTTCACAACCACTGACGACGCCAGACGCGGCTTCGTTAAAATTTCAGTTGAAGTTGCCCAAAACACTTCTGAGCACTATACCCTGCGCTTTACCGTCACGGATAATGGTAAGGGCATGACGCAAGCACAACTGCGGGAAATTTTTAATCCCTTTATTCAGGCAGAAGGCTCCATTACCCGAGAATACGGTGGTACAGGCCTGGGCTTATCTATTTGTAAAAGTTTGGTCGAACTCATGCTGGGCTCAATTCATGTTAGCTCTGATATCGGTATGGGCAGTGAGTTCGTTGTAGAACTTCCGTTTAGCGTAAAAGGTCAGATAGCCTACGCAAACAAAGCCGTTCTAAATGGCCAAAGAGTGGCGGTACTGACCCATGCTCAGGCACGTCGTAATATTGTCGCCCGTTACTTGTCCTTCATGGGGGCTGATACGGTTGTGCTAAGAGACGCTGACGAACTCAGCGAATATCAGTACGACAGCAATGTGATCTGGGTGCTTGACGGTCTGGATGGTATGGACAAAGTCAACGGCCAGCTACGTGACCTGCTCTACTCCATTGAACACAATAACCAGCAGGTCATTGTACTCAGCACGATGGATGAACCGGCATTAAACCACGATCGCATTTTCTATCTCAATGCCGCGCCTTTGTGCAAATCTAGCTTTATGACCGCCATTTTGGTTGCTGCCGGCCTGCACAAGCCGAAAAAGCTCAAGCCATCGCGTTCTTTAAACAAATACCTGAATGTCGAGGACGCGAGAGCGGCCAACAAACTGGTTCTGCTGGTGGAAGACAATGTCCTCAATCAGCAAGTGTTGACGGATCAATTACATCTGCTTGGCTATGGTGTTGAGGTTGCAGAAAATGGTGAAGAAGGTCTGGTCCGCTGGCAACAGGCTCATTACCCGATTATTCTCACCGATCTGCATATGCCAAAAATGTCTGGCTATGACATGGTCGCTAAAATTCGTGAGGAAGCTGAACAGGCAGAAGACATTAATGCCCAGCCGTATATCATTGCCATTACCGCGAATGCACTTAAAGGTGAGCGTGATCGTTGCCTGGCAGCGGGTATGAATGACTATATTACCAAGCCTGTTGAACTCAATGTGCTCGAGGCCACTTTGGATACCTGGCAACAGTCCATCGGCAACTCAGGCCAACAACACACAGAACAAACAGGCGACGCAAGCCCAAGTAAATCCGAGACGCAGACACAAGCCGCGGTAGATCCGACGTTGCCACACAACGAGCCAGCTGAACCACAGCAAACAGTGGAACCAGAGAAGATTGAACCTGAAGTGCAACCAGACACACCTGCACAGACACCTGAACCTCAGCAAACGGAATCTGATGAACCGATTGATCTGGCGCAGCTCGATAAGTATGTCAATCATGACGCCAACAAGCGTCTGCGCTTTTTCCGCATGTACCTGGAACAAAGCAGTGAACTGGCCAGAGACATCAATGGCGCAGTGATCTCAATGAGCCAGGAAGAAATCATAGAAGCGTGTCACCAGCTCAAGTCCATATCTAAAACCATTGGTGCACACGGCGTGGCCGACATGGCTGCTGAGTTTGAGCAACGCTGTAAAGGAGAAGAGTTGACCAGTGACGACCTGATCCATTTAAGAGATGCCCTGGAAACACACTATCAGCGGGCCACTGAGTTCATCCAACGCTATTTACAGACACAAGCTGGTTAGTCAGCATCGCGCTCAGCAAGCCAACGGCTACTGAGCGCACTCTACTACCCCTGGACCATACCGTAAATCAGGCGGATCACGATGGAGACCATAACCAGGGGCAATATATACTTGCCATACTTCTGCATCTTATCCAGTCCCATCCGGCTTTGATACTTTTCCAAAAGTGGGATCAGGATCAGCAAAGCGACAATCAGGCTCCCTAAAATAATCAGAACATTCATTACTACGCGCTCCTTATGTTGATAGCGATACCATGCCACAGCCGTGCCGGGTTTGCCAAGTGTCAGCTATTGCCAAATAAGAAACAAGTATAAAAAGAAAAAAGCGCGAAGCAGTACTTCGCGCAACAGGTTGGAGAGTGCTAACCGACAAGTGCAAGCAAGATACCCGCGGCAACGGCACTTCCCAGTACCCCTGCGACATTTGGTCCCATAGCATGCATTAATAAGAAGTTGTGTGGATTGCTTTCTAAACCGACTTTATTGACGACCCTGGCAGCCATAGGCACCGCAGATACCCCGGCTGCGCCAACCAGTGGATTGATTGGGCTATCACCGGCAAAGCGATTCATCACTTTAGCCATATAAACCCCGGATGCCGTGCCAATGCTGAACGCTGCGGCACCCAGCACCAGGATCCCTATGGTCTCGACTGTCAAAAACTCATCTGCCGCCAGCTTAGAGCCCACCGCTAAGCCCAGAAAAATCGTCGTGATATTGATAATTTCGTTTTGGGCTGAGTTACTCAGGCGGTCAACCACCCCAGATTCGCGCATCAGATTGCCCAAACAAAACATCCCAACCAGCGGCGTTGCGGCCGGCAAGAATAATAAGGTCAGGGTCAACACGCCAAGCGGGAACAAGATTTTCTCCTGCTTTGAAACCGCCCTTAGCTGTGGCATTGCAATATTACGCTCTTCCTCAGTGGTCAGTAAGCGCATGATCGGAGGCTGAATGATCGGTACCAGCGCCATGTAAGAGTAGGCGGCAACGGCAATGGCGCCCAGTAACTCTGGAGAAAGCCTGGATGCCAGGAAGATGGCAGTTGGGCCATCCGCTCCCCCGATAATGGCAATCGCTGACGCATCTTGCAGCGTAAATTCAAAACCGGGCACGTAATTAAGTAATATGGCGCCAAACAGGGTAGCGAAGATACCAAACTGTGCAGCTGCACCCAGCAGCAGCATTCTTGGATTCGCGATCAGCGCACTAAAATCCGTTAGCGCCCCGACTCCCATGAAGATCAAGAGCGGGAAAATACCACTGTCGATACCAATATAGTAAACGTAATACAACAAGCCACCTGGATCTGCCAGGCCAGCTACCGGAATATTGGTCAGGATTGCGCCAAAGCCAATCGGGACCAACAGGAGTGGCTCAAATCGTTTTGCTATTGCCAGGTAAAGCAGGCCACAACCGACGGCAATCATGGCCAGTGCTGGTAAGGTCATGTTGGCCAGTCCAGTGGCTGACCATAGATTTAATAATCCATCCATACCCTGTCTCCTATGCCAGCGCTACGATGGCGTCACCAGCCGACACTGAGTCACCCTCGTTAACCAGGATATCTGTGATTTTACCGCTATGCGTCGCACGCACTTCGGTCTCCATTTTCATCGCTTCCATGATCAATACCAGATCGCCCTGCTCAACTACATCACCCTGTCGGGCATGCAGTTTAAAAATATTACCTGCCAGCGGGGCATTCAGCGTTTCACCGCTGCTGATCGAGGCAGATTGAGGCATCAGCTCGCTGTCCTTTACCTCAACTTCTTTGAGCTCTCCGCCAGGTGCAACCACCACGTTATATACCTTCCCTTCCACTTGCACACTGTAACGCTCTTGTTGAGGTTTACTCACTTGTGCGGGTGCAGGGGCCGGTTGAGTCGGCTGAACCAACTCGGGTTTTGGTTCAAATGCCGCCGGGTTGTCCCGGTTTTGCAGAAATTTAAGACCCACTTGTGGGAATAAAGCGTAGGTCAGCACATCATCAATTACCGCGTCGCTCAGCGCAAGATCCAGGCTTTTTGCTTTTTCGACTAAGTCACGCTCTAGCTCAGCCAACTCGGGCTCTATCAAGTCAGCTGGGCGACAAGTGATGGCTTGTGCACCGTCCAATACACGCTGTTGCAGCGCAGCATCAACCGGCGCAGGTGTTTTACCGTACTCACCTTTGAGTACACCTGCTGTTTCTTTGGTGATGGATTTATAGCGCTCTCCTGTCAGCACATTCAGAACAGCCTGAGTGCCAACAATCTGAGAGGTTGGCGTCACCAAAGGTAAATAGCCCAAATCCTGGCGCACAGATGGGATCTCCTTAAGTACCTCATCTAAGCGGTCGCCTGCCCCTTGTTCTTTGAGCTGGTTTTCCATATTGGTCAACATGCCGCCTGGTACTTGTGCCGATAAAATACGGCCATCAACACCTTTTAAACTCCCCTCAAAGGCCGCGTACTTTTTGCGGACATCACGGAAATAAGCTGCTATCTCCTCAAGCTGTAATAAATCCAGTCCGGTATCTCGCTCAGTCCCCTCCACAATAGACACTAAGGTTTCGGTGGCACTGTGACCGTAGGTCATACTCATTGAAGAAATCGCGGTATCCAACATATCAATGCCTGCATCGACCGCTTTTTGGTAAGTCGCTGTGCTCAGGCCTGTCGTAGCGTGGCATTGCATAGCAATCGGCACAGATACCGTGTTCTTCAATTCGCGGATCAGGACTTCTGCATCATAAGGTTTCAGTAACCCAGCCATGTCTTTGATACAAATTGAATGACATCCCATTTGTTCAAGTTGTTTCGCCTGCGCTAACCACATGTCCAGAGTATGTACCGGACTGACCGTATACGAAATAGTGCCCTGTGCATGTGCACCAACTTTGATCGCAGCACGGATAGCCGTTTCCAGGTTACGCACATCATTCATGGCATCGAAGATACGGAACACGTCAACACCGTTGTGATGGGCACGCTCAACAAATTTTTCGACCACATCATCAGCGTAATGACGATAACCCAGCAGGTTTTGTCCCCTCAACAGCATCTGCTGCTTGGTGTTTGGCATCGCTTCTTTCAAGGCGCGGATCCGATACCAGGGATCTTCACCCAGATAACGAATACAGGCATCAAAAGTCGCCCCGCCCCAGGATTCAACTGACCAATACCCGACCTGATCCAATTGCTCAGCAATGGGCAACATATCTTCCAGGCGCATACGTGTGGCCAGTAACGACTGGTGTGCGTCGCGTAGTACCAATTCTGTAAGTTTGAGCTGTGACATAAGTGACCCCTTGAATTATTTTTCTGATTGGAAGTGCTGGTTACGGTATTGCGAAATCGCTGCGCTAATGGCGGCCAGGTGCTCGCCTGGTATTTTTCCTGCGTCCGAAGCCTGCGATTTAGCTGCCCTTGAGCTAGGCTGTGTTTGCGCTTCTTTTGGCGCGGCAAATTTAGATAGCCCTTTCACCGCAACAATCAAAATAGACAAGAATACAAACACCCCGACCATGCCGGTCAGCATTAAGCTGGCTGCTTGAGCCAGTAAGGCGGTTATGTCCATCTCTGCTCTCCCCTTGTTGTTAACATTTTTTTGCGTGACATCATGCAGATACAATAGATAGCCACAATTTATAGATAATTATGCAACCATCATAACAAAACCGACTGCTTTGTAAACCGACGTGTAAATTGGTATTACCAATAGGAATTCATACTAGATTTCAATCTGTTACGATAATCCAAATGAAAATTTAATGAAAACAGCCAAATAAATATGAAAAATAGTCAAGATACCTGGTAAAAATAGGCAAGTGGCATAAAAAATATTCACCGTCAGGCTTCCCCTCAACAGAAACATACAATTGGTATGACCAAAAAAGAATTCTTAAGACATGTTAACAAATGCCGTAAACAGCGATCTGCAGTTTACGTAAAGTCTGCGCAAGTCGATAATTTCAGGGTATAATGGAGAGATGAAATAACTGGAGTTATGTGTGTGTTTCACTGCGAGTTTACGCTGGATAAAGATTACTTTCGTGAGTGTTTTGATCAATCTTTGCCTTACAGCAATGTCAGCAAACCCAAGTATGCCCTGGTGGCATTTTTATTTATTTTAGGCTGTGTTGCTATCTACGGCCTGGACAACGCCTATCTAGGCAACTTTTTGATTTTGCTCGCTGTTTTAGAGTGTATTGCACATTACTATCGACGCCCTTGGTGGGTAGCAAGACAAATGGTGACGCGGGCCAGTGGCAGCAAGATAACACTACAAATTGATGCACAGGGGATCACGGCGACCAATCCGTATAAGTCCTATCAGATCCTCTGGTCAGAAGTGAATAAAGTAGCAGAAACCCAACTGGGCGTGGTGCTGGTGCGTGCGAGTACAAACCAGTACATCTCTAAAAAAGCCCTCTCCGCGGAAGCCTTAGAGTTTATTTTGAGCAAAAAAAATAGCCACGACTGAGTGGCTACCTTTTCGAATTCTACCGGGCTGTTGTCCGGGAATCAGGTATTACATATTACCCGTAGTCGGGTTAGACTTTTCAGCCTGAATACGCATGTAGATCTCTTCACGGTGTACAGAAACATCTTTAGGGGCGTTAACGCCAATACGAACTTGATTTCCTTTAACACCTAATACGGTTACAGTTACTTCATCACCTATCATTAGAGTTTCGCCTACACGGCGAGTTAGAATTAGCATTCTCTTGCTCCTGTTATTCCAAAATTTAAAAGATTCCGCGTCTTGGTCATTTTAATGAAAAGTTTCCGTAAAAGTAAGCAAAATTATTGCCTAATCGTCACTTTCCAGTTTAAAAGCATCATGCAAAGCACGTACAGCCAACTCAAGGTATCGCTCATCGATTAATACTGAAATCTTTATTTCCGAGGTTGCAACTAACAGAGGTGAAATATTCTCTGCTGCCAGCGCCGAAAAGAATGTGCCGACGTTAGCAGAGTGCGACTTTAAACCCACCCCTACCGCTGAGATTTTTACAACCGCTGTGTTACTAACGATTTCAACTGCGCCAAACGTGTGCTGATGCGTCCTGAGCAAATCCAGCGCCTGCAGATGATCATTGCTGTGCACAGTTAAAGCATAGTCTATTTTGCCAGTATGTTGATTCATTTGACTGATCATGTCGACTTCTATCGCATATTCACCTAGAAGTGACAAGATTTTAGCCAGGGTCATGGGGCTGTCGGATGCCTGTTTAACGATTAGCAGACATTCATCTTTTTGATGCGCAATCCCCGATACCACTTTCATATTCATGGGGCTTTCCTCGTAAGTTATCAAGGTCCCGGCATCTGGTTTAAAGGTAGATAAAACACGTAATGGGAGGGTATAACGCCCAGCCGCTTCGACAGAGCGGATCTGCAACACCTTAGCACCTAGGCTTGCAAGCTCCAGCATTTCCTCGAATGTAACCCGAGTCATGCGGCGCGCTTTTGGTTCAATCCGGGGATCACAGGTATAAACACCGTCTACATCGGTGTAAATCTGACACTCATCAGCCCCCAATGCAGCGGCAATTTCAACAGCGCTGGTATCCGTCCCGCCACGCCCTAAAGTCGTGATATTTCCTTCAAGATCACGGCCCTGAAAACCGGCAATGATACTAATATGGTGCTGTTGCAGCTCTTGACGTAAACGTGAAGTATCTATATCAGCAATACGGGCACGACCAAACATATTGTCAGTGACAATACCGACTTGATCGGCCAGTAAACTGATGGCGGAATGGCCCCGTTTAATGATGGCCATTGCCAGCAAAGCGATAGATACCTGCTCACCGGTGGTCAGCAGGACATCGAGTTCTCTGGGACTGGGTTGCGTGTCTATCTGTCTGGCCAGATTAATCAGACGATTGGTTTCACCTGACATGGCTGACAACACAACCACCACCTGATGACCAGCTTGTCGGGTCTTGACCACCAGGTCAGCGACAGCTTCGATGCGCTCAATCGAGCCTACCGAAGTGCCACCAAATTTTTGAACGATCAGTGCCACGTGTTACTGAGTTTTCTCGGCTAGCCACGCTGAAACACTGGCCAATGCGGCATCCAGATTTTGTGGTTCTGAACCGCCAGCCTGGGCCATATCAGGACGGCCACCGCCCTTACCACCTACCTGCGCAGCCATATGATTCACCAGTTCACCGGCTTTCACACGTCCAACCAAATCTTTAGTGACACCAGCAATCAAGCTGACTTTATCACCATTCGCCACACCCAGAGCGATAACCCCTGAACCCATCTTGTTCTTCAGGTCATCGACCATACCACGTAACGCTTTAGACTCAGTACCGGCGACATTCGCAATCAACACTTTAATGCCATTGATGTCTGTCGCAGACTCGAGTAACGACGCACCAGCGGCACTTGCCAATTTATCGTTAAGCTGGGACACCTGCTTTTCTAGCCCTTTGGCTTTTTCAATCAGAGCCGCAACTTTGTCCAGCGCACTGCTGTTATCGCCTTTCACCAAGGCTGCTATTTCTGCTAACGTTTGCTCTTGATTAGCTACGTAAGCAATGGCCTCAGCACCGGTTACCGCTTCGATACGACGTACACCTGCAGCAATACCGCCTTCCGAGACAATCTTGAACAGACCAATGTCGCCAGCACGAGACACGTGTGTCCCCCCGCACAGCTCAATAGAGTAGTCGCCAATAGACACAACACGTACTTCATCGTCGTACTTCTCGCCAAACAGCGCCATGGCGCCCTTCTCTTTCGCCGCGTCTATGTCCATCAACTCGGTATTCAGCGCAAAGTTAGTGCGGATCTGTGCATTGACGGCATCCTCAATGTCACGTAATTGCGTTTTGTTCACCCCTTCAAAGTGAGAAAAGTCAAAACGCAGTTTATCAGCCATGACCAATGAGCCTTTCTGTGCAACATGCTCACCCAATGCCTGACGCAGTGCTTCGTGCAGAATGTGCGTTGCAGTGTGGTTTTTCTTGATGTCTTCACGACGTGCTGCATCAACCTGCGCATCGGCCTTGTCATTAACACCAATGCGGCCTGTTACACGACCATGATGGGCGATGGCATTGCCAAGTTTTTGTGTATCTGTCACAACAAACTCGCCAGCAGCAACTTTCAGACTACCGGTATCCCCAACCTGACCACCTGATTCAGCGTAAAACGGCGTGCGATCCAACACCACAATGCCGTTGTCGCCTTCTTCAAGTACAGAAACAGACTGGCCTTCTTTGAATAACTCCACCACAGTGCCAGTATAGTGTGTCGCATCGTAGCCTTTAAAGTCGGATGACTTCTCAGATTTCAGCTGTTCGTTGTAATCGGCACCAAACTTACCCGCCTGCTGAGCCATCTTACGCTGTGTTTCCATGCACTCTTTGAAGCCACGTTCATCGATGGTCATAAAGCGTTCACGCGCCACATCTGCTGTCAAATCCGCCGGGAAGCCATAGGTATCGTACAATTTGAACACCACATCACCTGGGATCACATCGCCTTCTAATGAAGCCAGGTGCTCTTCCAGGATAGCCAGACCCCGGTCTAGTGTCTTACCAAACTGCTCTTCTTCAATACGCAGTACCTTCTCGATGATGGCACCTTGTTTAACCAGCTCAGGGTAAGCTTCACCCATTTGCTCACTCAATGCACTCACCAGCTGATGGAAGAATGCGCCCTTCGCGCCTAATTTATTACCGTGACGAACAGCACGACGAATGATACGACGTAGTACATAACCACGCCCTTCGTTAGATGGCATCACACCGTCAGCAATCAAAAACGCACAAGAGCGGATATGGTCCGCAATAACGCGCAGTGATTTATCTTCCAGATCTTGTGCACCCGTTACCTTTGCCGCTGCCGCAATCAACGCCTGGAACAGGTCGATTTCATAGTTTGAATGCACGCCTTGCATGATCGCAGAAATACGCTCAAGGCCCATACCGGTGTCGACCGACTGCTTAGGTAGCGGCTCCATGGTGCCATCGGCATGACGGTTGTATTGCATGAAGACCAGGTTCCAGATTTCGATAAAACGATCACCGTCTTCTTCTGGCGACCCTGGCGGTCCACCCCAGATCTCTTCACCATGGTCAAAGAATATTTCTGAACAAGGGCCACACGGACCGGTATCACCCATAGACCAGAAGTTATCCGAGGTCGCGATACGAATGATTTTATCTTCCGGAACACCCATCTCTTTTGACCAAATGTCATAGGCTTCCTCGTCATTGTGGTAGACAGTGACCAGGAGTTTGTCTTTGGGTAGTTTGATTTCTTCTGTCAGAAACTCCCAGGCAAAGCGAATGGCATCTTTTTTGAAGTAATCACCAAAGCTAAAATTGCCCAGCATTTCGAAAAAGGTGTGGTGACGCGCAGTATAGCCAACGTTTTCCAGATCGTTGTGTTTACCCCCTGCACGCACACAGCGCTGTGAACTGGTCGCTCGGTTGTAAGGACGCTTTTCCCCGCCCAGAAACACATCTTTAAACTGCACCATACCGGCATTGGTAAATAACAACGTAGCGTCATTACCCGGGATCAGTGAACTTGAAGGCACCACCTGGTGTTGTTGTTTGGCAAAGTAGTCAAGAAAGCTCTGCCTTATCTGTGCGGTCGTCATCTGCTGCATGTGCTCATTACCCTTTATTGCTGCTGTAGTGACAGGCATTACTCACCGTGTGAGTGTGCCTCGATAGCATAATCTATTTCGTCATAACGAAATCCGCGCGACATCATGTAGCGAATACGTTTTGACTTCTCTTTATAATCTAATTGATTTGTCGACCGGCTGTACTTTTTCTCGTAGGCACGCAACGCCACGCTAAACCAGTCGACTTCTTGTTCTTCTATTAAGTGCTGTAAATATGATTTGTCGACACCTTTGCGTTGCGCGTCCATCATAACACGTTTTTCGCCGAGCCCCTTGGCCACTTGTTGCGACAAGAAACTGGCGCAATAGCGTTTATCGTCCAGATAACCAAGCGACTCAAGCCAGTCAAGTAAGCGTGTAATATACGCCTCTTCTGCGTCTTTTGCCCGTAACTTCTGAGCAATTAACTGACGTGAATACTCCTGCCTGGACAAAAGCCACAGCGCATAGTTTTTCAGCTTTTTCTCATGCTCTTGTTGATCCATCAGGCGTCAAACCGACCGCTTTGCTGTTGCTGCTGCGGTGGTGTATCGTCACTTGATGCGGGTGGCTCAGAGACAGACATGATGGCCTGAAACGAGACAAAAAACCCGATGTATGCAATGGGCATCACCACCAACAGAGGTACCAGCGACATCGGGACTGATAGCAGCATTAACAGCGCCACCAAAAACCCAAATACTGTCAGCGGTGCCATATTGCGGTAAAACACCAGCAAAGATTGCTTCATCGCCTGAATAATACGGGGTTCATCGCGGAAGAACACCAGCGGTAACGCATAAGCAAAGGCCATCATCGCCAGTGATTGTATAACGACAAAAATCGCGATATCTGCAAAGGTAATCTGCGCTATAACTTGCGCCAGCACTTGCGTTTCATCGCTCTGTTCATTGACGCTTTGTAATACTTCCAGTGCAGGGCCAAACAATATGCCCAACAGAGCACTCAGTAACAGCGCAACCCCCATTTGGTACAACCCAAAGCGGAACAAGTTCAAACGACGACCTTTGGTTGAAAAGGGCACTAAGATATCGGCCAGTGTAATCGCCTCACCCTGCTGTTTTTTCACCACTGCCAGATAAAAACCTGCGGTCAGAAAAGGCGACACCAGTACAGCCGCGAGCTGCAATGGCGGAAAGACAAAAGGCACCAGACTCACAACAACCATGAGCAGGTACATCATGACAAAGGTAAAAGGTTGGGACTTGAAAATAATCCACCCGGCTTTAAGCCATTGCAAGCCAAACCCTGCGGTAAACGTTTTAAATTCTGTTGGCATATTCATCAATTCATTGTGAAACAGACCGATTATACTGGGTCAAGGAAGGACTTAAAAGGTCAGATGGGGGAATTTTCAACTCGTTACCTACAACATCTGAGTCGATACTGGTCAATCGACAAAACCGACCGACCAGAGGGTTGCTAACAGCCTAGATTTCATCCGGCTTTTTGATCTTTTTTATGTCTAACATGTGTGAGCCATGTTTTACTTTAGTCTCTAGGTAATTTTTATTTCCGGCCACACCGACTTTAACATGCGCGTGCGTACCCACCACTTCCTCAACCTCAATCCCGGCATCTCTGAGCGCGTTAAGCTTACGGGGGTTATTGGTCATCAGGCGAACGTGATCCAGACCAAGTGCCTGCAACATCAGTACCGCATCTGAAAAGTCACGCAAGTCATCATCGAACCCAAGGTGATTATTTGCTTCATAGGTATTCATGCCTTGTGACTGGAGCACATATGCGTCGATCTTATTATATAGCCCAATCCCTCTGCCTTCCTGACGTAAATATAGCAGCACACCGCCTTGCTGATGCATCGCTTCGATGCTTTCATTAAGCTGTTCACCACAATCACACCGTGACGAATGGAATACGTCACCTGTTAAACATTCTGAATGCATTCTGATCAGCGGTACTGATTGCTCGCTATCGGCACGATTAAACACCAGGGCAACGTGTTCCTGGCCATCCTGTAACCCTTCAAATGAGACGATTTCTGCGGGAATATGACTACGCTGCCCAACATTCAGCTCAACTCTTGCTCTTACTTGTGCCACGACTACAAAATACCTAATTGCAAAAATGTGATAATATCACAAAAAATATTGTAACTGACTATATGGTGGTTAAGTCACCCAGTTACAAGTCCTCAGACTAAATACTGGCAAATACACCGAACACCGCTAGGCTATTAATATCAGACCAGATTAATTTACAACCGATCCGAGAGAATATAGCAGGCACTTACATATTAAAAATTTCTTATTTATAACAAATAAATAGAAAACTTTTACTGCATTATTGCCGTGCTTTCCTCATTGTAAGATTGGCTACTTTATTAAGCGGGTTTGATATCAGAACTGCCCGGTGCCACTCGCACTTGTGCATTTTCTACTGAAATAATATCTTAATGGTAACTGATGCGCTCGAAAATTGTGATGTTTTTATCCCTGATCTGGTGCCTTGCGCTACCTGCACAGGCAGATCAGTTAAAAGTGGATGGCTTTGCCACATTAGATATCAACATCAGTAACTCTCAGACAGCCGGGATCCGACATGTGATCTCGCAACCCGACGCCAGCTATTTAGGTGAGCCTAGCTTTGCCAACTCTTCCATTGGCTTACAGTTCGAATGGCAGTCATCTTCACAACTGCAGTGGGTGGCGCAAACTGTGCTCAAAGAGCGCAAAGAATACAAGCTTGATTACCTCATTCAAATGGCTTTTGCTCGCTACACCCTGACACCCAACTGGCAATTTCGCATTGGCCGAACAGGTCTCGACCTCTATATGATGACGGAGTATCGGGATATTGGCTTTGCATTTAATTACGGCCATCCACCCACCGAGTTTTACGCGGTGGTGCCACATCAGAACCTGGATGGCATTGATGTCACTTATACCTATCCACTTGAGCAAAGTGTCCTGACTTACAAATTGTTCGCCGGGCGTTCAAATGCACCGATCGTCAGTGACGAGGATTTTATCTGGGATGTTGAACTTAAATCGATATATGGAATGAGCCTGTCGCTGCAGGCCCAAAACTGGTTGCTACGCAGCAATTTCACCACCACCCAAGCCGGCAACACGAATGCCCAGCAGGTGCAACTACTCAGTGCGTTACAGCAAATACCAGACGCTGTCTGGCCGACACGCCAGGCATTGATCGAATCTTTGCAAATAAAGGGCAAACGGTTTAACTACTTTACACTCGGCGCTAATTACGACAACAGCCACTGGATTTTACAAAGTGAGCTTGCCTATATCGATTCAGATTCTGAGGTGCTCAATCATTTAAAAGCTGGCTACATCAGTGTCGGCACACACCTGGGCGACGACACCTGGTTACTGACACTCAGCGCAGCAAAATCTAACAATCGTGTTGACCCGGGGCCTTTACTGACTACACCCCAGCTCGATGCCCTCTATCATGGCGTGATCCGTCACACCAATTTTTACCTGATAGATCAGCATACCTGGTCGGTAAGCTGGCGACGCGATCTGACTTCCACACTTGCGGCGAAAATCCAACTTGATCACACCCAGGCCAACCACTTACCGTCGGCCTTTTACCTCCACAAAAACTTATCGTCTGGAGATCATGATAGGTATTTTCAGTCACTTGGACTCAGTCTGAATTGGGTGTTCTGATGCGGCGACAAGTACTATCAAGTATTCAGCGTAACCTGACAAGGCTGCGGGTATTCTTCAGATTGATCTTATGCGTGACGCTATTCACCAGCTTTACCGCTGGCGCAACTGACCCTTTGGTGGTGATTGTACACAAAGACAACCCGAATAAGCAGATCTCCCAGCATCAGCTGGTTGATCTTTATATGGGCAAATACACCGCCTTTCCGGACGGCACCTTGGCTAAGGTCCTGGACTATGAGCAGGGACACCCATTACGCACTTTTTTTCTGACTTCGTTAACAGGGCGTCCTATTAATCAGATAAATGCATACTGGTCACAAGTAAAATTTAGTGGTAAGGCCTCTTTTCCACAAGCATATCAATCAATCGACGCTATACTTGAAGAAGTCGCATCTACGCCCGATGCAATAGGTTATGTGCCCGCAACTGCGGTTACTGAGGACGTTAAAGTGGTGTATCGTTTTGTTCAATAAACACAGTTTGATCACACGGCTAACCCTTTTACTGAGTCTGGTGACGCTGCTTTTCAGTGTGATCTACGCAAAGCTATATTATCGGCATGTGTTTGATGAAGAGCTGGCCCGTGCCAGCGACACAGTTATGCAAATAGGGAAAACCGTGTCGTCCACTGCGTCTATCGCCGCCTATCTTGAAGACAAAGATCTCGCCACAGAAGTCGTTAACGGGCTGGTGAGCAACGATATTATTTTATCAGCGGCACTCGTAAGTAAAGATACTTTGCTGGCCAAGAGCATCTTACACAGTGGTCCGGGCAGCATTCAAATCAAACTGGTTAACCCTTTTTTTCTCTCCGAGCACATCGGCTTAATACATATCGCGCCAAATACCCAAATTATTGAACAGAACGCACAAAATATCGCACTGGGCGGCGTGAGAACCATGCTGGTTGTGATCCTCCCCATCATAATCCTACTGACGACCCTGGTTTATTGGCAAGTTACCCGACCATTGAATCATCTCGGCAAACAATTGGCGAAAATTCTCCCGGGCAGTGCTCAGCGTCTGCAAGTAGACAAGCACGCCCATCATAATGAGATAGGCCGTATCGAGCTGGGGATCAATACCCTGCTGGACAAAGCTGAGGTGCTATTTGAACAAGAACGTAGCCTCAGAGCAGAAGTCGTGGAGCTGGAAAAACGCTTTAGGTTGATGTTTGAGCAGTCGTCTTCGCCCACTCTACTGGTTAAAGACGAAGGCGATATTTTATTGATCAACGACGCTGCAAAAGATCTACTGGTTGGTATGGGCGTAGACATAGATGAGCGATTTCCGGAAAATTTGGGGCTGTATTGTAAAACCCCGGATATTCTCTACACCTTCACTGAAAACAGCATCAAACAAAAACAGGTGATGCAGTCTGAATTTGAATTCATTAATCCCCTGACTCAAACCACGGTGTGGTTGAGCATTATCGTACTTAATACACTCAGCGACGGAAAATGGTACTTTCAGGTGTTCCTTGCCGACATTACTCTGCGTAAGACCATGCTCAACCAGCTCAACAAGCGCGCCCAAAGAGACAGCCTCACTGGACTGTATAATCGCTACGGTGCAGAGCTCATGTTACTCGACTGGATAGATAATCAATGTACATTTAGCTTACTGCTCATAGACTTGGACAAGTTTAAACCAATCAACGACGTGTATGGTCACAACGCCGGAGATGCACTCCTTAAGCACATAGCCAGTCAATTATCTAACACTATGGGCACCACAGATCTGGTTTGCCGTTGGGGAGGAGATGAGTTTTTGGTTGCCAGGCTGGATATAACTCAACAAGAGCTGACACGCCTTGCTCAGGCACTGCTCGAAGCAATCAATCAACCCATGCCATTTGAA
Organism: Pseudoalteromonas rubra; assembly: GCF_000238295.3. Classification (NCBI taxonomy): domain Bacteria; kingdom Pseudomonadati; phylum Pseudomonadota; class Gammaproteobacteria; order Alteromonadales; family Pseudoalteromonadaceae; genus Pseudoalteromonas; species Pseudoalteromonas rubra. Next base: position 362,039 of record NZ_AHCD03000027.1, on the reverse strand, counting down.
CATCGTGAAGGACAGACCGAGCTGGTTGTGGGTGCCAGTATCGGCATTGCACACTTCCCTCAGCATGCAGAGAACTTAAAAGGCCTGGTGGAGTGTGCAGACGTCGCGATGTACAGCATTAAAAAGACATCCAGAAATAATTTTACCTTCTATTCCAATTAAACACGGTTGCATGGTTCAGTGTTACTCTGACTGAACCACTGTCCTGATTGAATCGCCCTCAGAACTTATCTAACAGGGCTGAATCGTATCGCGCTAAATCCAGTGTTACCTGATACTGTTTGGTCAGCACATCGAGCTCTGCCTGCCAGAGACCCAGCTCTTCCATTGTCAATGTATTATCGTCAAGCTGCCATAACTGGCGCGAGCCACTGTAACTAAACTGCATAGCAAGCATGGCATCGACATCACCCTGCTGTGCAGCCACCTTAACTTTGGCCATTTTTCGGGTAACCTTGTTCAGCGCCTGTTTGAGCTGCCAGACATAGTTCACTTCATACATAAACGGGTGGTACTGCACCTGTTTAAGCACCGCAGCGATTATTACGCACGTCAGCACAACCCCTGTCAGATTCCAATGGAAGTGACTCCCATCCGGATCCGGGAAAGCCACAATCAAAATCCGGGCAAATCCTAAGCTGCCAGCGACCAGGGCCGCAATGCAGGCTGCGATCACTATGTTCAGGTGTTTCCTGTAACGTGTTTTATCTATATCCAGTAGTTGCATCTTTTCTCCCACATACTGTAAAACTATCACGCAGGCTAGGCTGTTACGCCCTGCTTGGCCTGTTATGATGACCAGATAATCAGGTAGGTCTGTTCAGTTATTTTGCGCATTCTAACGTAATCGGAAAAAAAATCGCTAACTAGTTCACCCCTTTTTGACCTCAGCCCCGTTTTACTGATAAATCATCCAGGAGCATGCTTATGAACGGTCAATTTCTAGCAGAACAGTCGCCTCGCCCTTACCAGACTCTTTACAAGGTATTACTGTCGTTTTTGGGCGCCTGCGGCGTCACCTTTGCTGCCTTTGCTTTTATGCAGCACTTAATCAGTCAGGATCTTGAGTTTAAACAGGCCCCCATTACCTATACACCCGTTTTTCTTCCCGAAGTAAAGCAAGATACGCCTGTTGAGACAATCCAAAAACTGCCCCCTCCGCCTAAATCTGTGCCAAAAGCTCCGCCTAAACCAACAGTGGATGCAGAAACGCCAGCCATGGCGTTAAACGGACTCGGTGGTGCACCAGTCGTCGAGACAGGTCCTATACAAATGGGCTCATCGATGAAACCAACCGATATGCAGGCTACGCCCATCGTCAGAATTGAGCCTCGCTATCCGACTGTGGCTGCACGAGATGGCACGCAAGGGTGGGTTGAGCTGCACTTTACAATTTCTGAAACAGGCGAAGTGGTTGATGCCAGAGTCGCCAATGCAGAACCCAAACGCGTGTTCAACCGTGAGGCATTAAAAGCTTTAAAGCGCTGGAAATACCGCCCTCAGGTGGTGAACGGTCAGCCTCAGCGACAGCCCGGACAAAAAGTCGTGCTGGAGTTCAAGCTCAACCAAGATTAATATCTAGACTGGGCACCGGGGATTATTTTCCTGGTGCAACCAGGCACCAGACAATAAAAACAAGGACCTGCCTATGCTACTTGCTTTAAAAAACTGGCTGTCGGCAAACGAACCCGAGCCTGCCGACCCTTTATATGAGTTTAAATTAAGCGGAGACAACAAGTATCTGGAACTGGCGATAGACAAGTACAATCACGATTTATATCACTTTTTGCTAACCCAAAGTGACAGCGAACTGGCCAAAGACATATGTCAGAAAACCTGGCTAACCGTCGTTGAAAAACGTCAGGCTTATCACACCAGCCAGGCACCGAAAGCCTTTTTATTCAAGCTGGCCCGAAACGCGCTGATTGACGAATTGCGTAAGCAAAATCGGCTTGCCTATATAGAACACCCGGAACAGCAACTATCTGTTCCGGCGGAGCACACTGTAAAGTCGCATCAATCCTTGTACGATGCGATTTTATTGCTGCCACTACAGCAAAGAGAAGCCATAAGCCTGCAACTGGAAGGTTTTTCCTTGCAACAAATCGCCAGTATCACTGACGCCCCGCAGGAAACCATTAAAACGCGCCTGCGTTATGCCCGCACAGCGCTTAAGCACGTATTAGGAGAAGATGATGAGTGACAAATCGCAGGCAGATCGGCTCAAGCAGGCCTATCAACACGCAAAGCAACAGCACAGGCCTTCGGCACTTGAGCAGCGCCAGCTCAAGCAAGTGTGTCGCGCAGCTAATACCACAGCGAAACAGATCAGCTGGTGGCAAAGAGGTCAGTGGGTTTTAGCATGCGGGGCACTCATGGTACTGGCGACAGTCATGCTATCTCAAGAGCATCGCCAGCAATCGCTTCAAGCTGTGTATGCCCTGAGTTTTGATGATTATGAGCAGGTTGAAACCCACAGCGTCGAACAGGGCCACTACGTTACTCAGCTTCGGGCTCAAAAACAGACTTTAGATGCGCAATTTAAACAACAGCAACAACAGCTGAGCGAACAACGCTTTTATGGGCGGCTTGTTCACAGTGACGCCAATACCTGGTTTGTTGCCGACTGTCGCAGCAAAACACTTTTGGAAATTAAACACTCGGTGCTCACAGCATTACAAGACGACGCCGTATTGTCAGGCATATCACCAGGACAGATGTTAGCACTGGATAAAAATAAAAATGGTCACTTAACGACCATCACAGCGGCTCCAGGCAAAGTATATGCCTGCCCTTAACTTCGCCAGCCTCAGAGCAAGGCTGGCGAAAAGCGGTTGTTAAATCATCACTATACTGGCTACGAAAAAGCTGATCAGTGCCAGTACACCACCAACCATCGCATAAGGAAGTTGCGTTTTCACATGGGTAAGCAGATCGCAACCAGATGCCAATGCTGACACCGCGCTGGTATCTGAAATCGGTGAGCAATGATCGCCAAAAATCCCGCCGCTAAGTATTGCGCCGACAACCAGCGATGGTGGCAGTCCCAGAGTTTGGATCAATGGTACGCCTATCGGGATCAGAATAGCAAAGGTGCCCCAGGATGTGCCTGTCGTAAACGACATCACAGCCCCGGTTAGGAACAACACAGGCACAATGAAGTAAACCGGTAAGTAATCACCCACTAATGATGCAACAAACACCCCAGTGCCTAACTCTTTTAAGCTTGCACCCAGCGTCAGTGACAGCAATACGATACTCACCAGAGGCAGCAGTTCTCCCATACCTTTGAAGCCCACGTCAACCAGTTGTTGATGCGTAAAATGGCGAGCTTTAAGGAGCAGTAAGTAGGCTACCGCTGTTGCCAGCACTGTGGCATACAAAACCGATTTAGAGCCACTGCCTTGAGCCAGTTCACCCCCACCTGTCCACAACATAAAACCCAGCATACTGATGATAAGTGTCGCCAGTGGTACTAACATAAAGCGTGCTTTACTGGCAGCCGGGCCTTTGTCAATTTCCTGGTCCTGTTTCGCCAGCGCGTGTTCAGCCACTTTCATTGGGCCATGCACTTTGTCAAACACTATGGTGTAAAACACAATCAACAATGCAATGATGGCATAGAAATTAAATGCCACACTGCCCCACAAAATACTGACCGCCGATTGCTCCAGCTCATAATTACTCAACAGACCCAGCACATACGCGCCCCAGCCATTAAGCAGAATAAGAATACACACAGGAGCACTGGTACTGTCGATAATATAAGCCAAACGCGCGCGACTCATTTTGAATTTATCAAACAGGCCCCGGGATACGATCCCTGAGGTCAGCACACTCATGTTCGACTCAATAAACACGGCCATCCCCGTGAACATGGTCAACAGACCAACCTGGCGCTTGCTTTTCGCAACGCCAATATTCAGCAGTTTATTTACTGTCGCACCGACGCCACCTGATTCTCTGATATAAGCCAGTAGCGCACCAATCACGATACTAAACAGCAAAATTCGACTGTTTCCGGGAGAGGTGGCAACGCTCACAATGCGCTCAATACTATTAATAAAGGTGGAAAATAGCGCGTTACCACCACCGTTTAGCGCGAGCAGAAATTCCGAAGAGATCAACGCCAGGATCAGCGCCACAATGACCTCTTTGCGCCAAAACACCACGGCAATAGCTATCAAAGGCGGTAAAATCGAATACCAGGACATAGGTTCCCTATTACTAATTATTAGATCAAGCTGTAAACCCGTTAGCTTAATTAGTTGCGGGGAAAAAACCAAGCTTTTCGCAGCTGAATTTACAAACGCAACAAAAAGAACTTTTTTAGGTACCAACCAGATTAAAAAGCGCAATAATATATCTTTCTGATCTATTACATTGTTCACTTTGAACCTATAATATGGACATCTCTGTCAGTACAGGTTACCAAGTGAAGCGCATGTCTACTTTTATTAAAATAAAGGCATTAAGGCCAACTCTCTCACAAAGTGAGGCAAAACTCGCCGACTTTACCCTTAGTTCGGGGACCCAAATCCGCACTTTATCGTCCATTGAACTGGCCAAGGCTGCCGGCGTCAGTCAGTCCAGTGTCGTAAAGTTTGCACAAAAATTGGGGTACCGGGGTTTTCCGGCATTTAAACTCGCGGTTGTGGATGCACTGAATGAGCAAACTTCTGATCAGGCATCCCGCTCCACCCAGTTTGAGCAAAATGATTCGCTGGCTGATATCAGCGAAAAACTCATTGCCAATCAACACAAAACGCTGAGTGCAACTCAGAAACTTAACAATGGCTCAGAATTTGAGCGCACGGTGCAGGCATTAAAAGCAGCACGCAAAGTGCTGATCTGCGCCAAAGGTGCATCCTGGTCTGTTGCGCAAGATTTTGCCTTTAAACTACAAAAAGTCGGTATTTCTGCGGTGTGCCACAGCGATGAATATAATGCTGCCAGCTATGTTGCGTCGATGGGCAAAGAAGATCTACTGGTTGTGATCAGCAATTCAGGTCAGACAAAAACTCTCCTGAAACTGGCCGAGCAGGCAAAACGCAATGAGTGTCGCTTGTTTGCTATCACGCGCTATGGCGACTCTCAGCTCAGTGAGATGGCAGAGCACGTCTTGTTTACTGTACAAGAGGCAGAGCCGGTTAATCACAGCGCGATACTCACCCGGGCATCCCAATGCTACCTCATTGATACGCTCTTTGTTGCACTGGCACAGTCAAACTTGCACTGGCAACGTCGGGTTGAACGGGCAAATGATAATATGCGCGCGATTTTTAACGACTGAGTTCGTTTTAATCCCGCTCATACAGCAGGTAAGGCAGGCGGCGTGTCTTAAACGCCTGTACTTCCTGTGCCCAGATGGCTTCTATCTGATGTGCTTTCAGGCCCTGTGTCAATGCCAGGCGGATCACATCAGTGCCTGCCAGTTTGTCAAAGAACCGCGGTGAATTAATCAATGCCTCTGGGTGTTGCTCAAATGCACTGTGTGCCTGCACTAACCAGCCTAACGACAGACCCCGTTGCTGAGAGTGACGTAGGTCTCTGGCATAGACAATTTTGCCCTTTAACTTAGGGTGCATGGCTGCACCGGGCATAGAACGTGGCGAAAAAGCCAAAGTGCCAAGCCGGACCTGATCATGACCAAATACCTGAAATGGAAAATCACTGCCTCGACCCACAGAAACGCGCGTCGCCTCAAATAAACATAACGAAGGGTACAAATAAATAGCACGCTGATTCGGTAAGTTGGGGCTCGGTGCTATGGGTAGCTTGTATTCATCCTTTGCACTATAACTGGCAACCGGGATAACTGTCAGATCAAGCGTTACACTGCTGTCTAGCCACCCCTCACCGACAGTCATCAAGGCCAGCTCACCCAGCGTCATACCATGCAAGACAGGGACAGGCAGCATACCAACAAAAGAGCGAAAGCGTTCATCCAGTACTGGGCCATCAACATACGCAATATTCGGATTAGGCCGATCCAGCACCAAATAGCTAACACCTTCTTGCTGTGCGGCCTCCATCGTTAGAAACAATGTGCTGAGGTAGGTGTAAAAGCGTACACCTACATCCTGAATATCAAATACTAAAATATCAATATCTGCAAGCTGTGCTGGCTTTGGTTTCTTGTTCGTACCGTACAAGGAGACGATTGGCACGCCCGTTTTTATGTCTTTACCATCTGTGATGTAAACACCTGCTCCTTTGTTCCCCCGAAATCCATGCTCTGGTGCAAAGATCCGGACCACATTCACCTGATTGTCTGTGAGATAATCCAGCAAGTGTTGATCATGTACTCGGGCACTTTGATTCACCACCAGACCTACCCGTTTGCCTTTCAGCATTGGCAGGTACTGGTCACCGCGCTCGGCAGCAACCTCAATTGCCCGTGTTTGATATGAGCAAAAAAACACATTGATGGTGATCATTAGCATCAGAAAAGCATGGATAGTCTGGCGCACAAATGTCCTTAGGGGAAAACAAACTGTATCGAGATTGTGCGGTGCGATAACCCACCTTTGCAAATATTTACGACGTAAGAAATCCTACAAATTCGGCCTTAACTGCCGGGTTTGTAGTCAGGTACTCTATCCAGCTTAAACAACTACCTAAATTACAGACACAAAAAACCGCCTCTCGTCGGCTGAATACTCACTTCATAGAGAAGTGCTGAACCGGGATGTATTTTACGAAGAGTGAACCTCTGACCGCCTGGTTCGTAGCCAGGTACTCTATCCAGCTGAAGTAACTCACTCCAAATTTCAGATACAAAAAAACCGACTTTCGTCGGTTGATTGCTCACTTCCGAAAGTAGAAGTGGGTGAGGCAAGACCGAAGCACTGCTTCGCAGCTTGCTGAACGCGAGACATGGAAGTCGAGCCGGTAGCCCTTCACATGGACGTGTGTCCACCCGTACCACACTACACCAAATTTCAGACACAAAAAAACCGACTTTCGTCGGTTGATTGCTCACTTCTCAAAGTATAGCTAACACCTTCTTGCTGTGCGGCCTCCATCGTTAGAAACAATGTGCTGAGGTAGGTGTAAAAGCGTACACCTACATCCTGAATATCAAATACTAAAATATCAATATCTGCAAGCTGTGCTGGCTTTGGTTTCTTGTTCGTACCGTACAAGGAGACGATTGGCACGCCCGTTTTTATGTCTTTACCATCTGTGATGTAAACACCTGCTCCTTTGTTCCCCCGAAATCCATGCTCTGGTGCAAAGATCCGGACCACATTCACCTGATTGTCTGTGAGATAATCCAGCAAGTGTTGATCATGTACTCGGGCACTTTGATTCACCACCAGACCTACCCGTTTGCCTTTCAGCATTGGCAGGTACTGGTCACCGCGCTCGGCAGCAACCTCAATTGCCCGTGTTTGATATGAGCAAAAAAACACATTGATGGTGATCATTAGCATCAGAAAAGCATGGATAGTCTGGCGCACAAATGTCCTTAGGGGAAAACAAACTGTATCGAGATTGTGCGGTGCGATAACCCACCTTTGCAAATATTTACGACGTAAGAAATCCTACAAATTCGGCCTTAACTGCCGGGTTTGTAGTCAGGTACTCTATCCAGCTTAAACAACTACCTAAATTACAGACACAAAAAACCGCCTCTCGTCGGCTGAATACTCACTTCATAGAGAAGTGCTGAACCGGGATGTATTTTACGAAGAGCGAACCTCCGACCGCCTGGTTCGTAGCCAGGTACTCTATCCAGCTGAGCTACGCGTCCGTTTTATCATGTTTAACACTTGATATGTGCCTCTTTTTATTTAACCACTTAAGAGAAGTGGCGGACGCGGGAGGATTCGAACCTCCGACCGCCTGGTTCGTAGCCAGGTACTCTATCCAGCTGAGCTACGCGTCCGTTTTATCATGTTTAACACTTGATATGTGCTTCTTTTTATTTAACCACTTAAGAAAAGTGGCGGACGCGGGAGGATTCGAACCTCCGACCGCCTGGTTCGTAGCCAGGTACTCTATCCAGCTGAGCTACGCGTCCGTTTTATCATGTTTAACACTTGATATGTGCTTCTTTTTATTTAACCACTTAAGAAAAGTGGCGGACGCGGGAGGATTCGAACCTCCGACCGCCTGGTTCGTAGCCAGGTACTCTATCCAGCTGAGCTACGCGTCCGTTTTATTACAAAGACACCATTTAATAAACTGTCAGATCAAGCGTTACACTGCTGTCTAGCCACCCCTCACCGACAGTCATCAAGGCCAGCTCACCCAGCGTCATACCATGCAAGACAGGGACAGGCAGCATACCAACAAAAGAGCGAAAGCGTTCATCCAGTACTGGGCCATCAACATACGCAATATTCGGATTAGGCCGATCCAGCACCAAATAGCTAACACCTTCTTGCTGTGCGGCCTCCATCGTTAGAAACAATGTGCTGAGGTAGGTGTAAAAGCGTACACCTACATCCTGAATATCAAATACTAAAATATCAATATCTGCAAGCTGTGCTGGCTTTGGTTTCTTGTTCGTACCGTACAAGGAGACGATTGGCACGCCCGTTTTTATGTCTTTACCATCTGTGATGTAAACACCTGCTCCTTTGTTCCCCCGAAATCCATGCTCTGGTGCAAAGATCCGGACCACATTCACCTGATTGTCTGTGAGATAATCCAGCAAGTGTTGATCATGTACTCGGGCACTTTGATTCACCACCAGACCTACCCGTTTGCCTTTCAGCATTGGCAGGTACTGGTCACCGCGCTCGGCAGCAACCTCAATTGCCCGTGTTTGATATGAGCAAAAAAACACATTGATGGTGATCATTAGCATCAGAAAAGCATGGATAGTCTGGCGCACAAATGTCCTTAGGGGAAAACAAACTGTATCGAGATTGTGCGGTGCGATAACCCACCTTTGCAAATATTTACGACGTAAGAAATCCTACAAATTCGGCCTTAACTGCCGGGTTTGTAGTCAGGTACTCTATCCAGCTTAAACAACTACCTAAATTACAGACACAAAAAACCGCCTCTCGTCGGCTGAATACTCACTTCATAGAGAAGTGCTGAACCGGGATGTATTTTACGAAGAGTGAACCTCTGACCGCCTGGTTCGTAGCCAGGTACTCTATCCAGCTGAGCTACGCGTCCGTTTTATCATGTTTAACACTTGATATGTGCCTCTTTTTATTTAACCACTTAAGAAAAGTGGCGGACGCGGGAGGATTCGAACCTCCGACCGCCTGGTTCGTAGCCAGGTACTCTATCCAGCTGAGCTACGCGTCCGTTTTATTACAAAGACACCATTTAATAAATGGCGGAGAAGGAGGGATTCGAACCCTCGATAGGGCTACAAACCCTATACTCCCTTAGCAGGGGAGCGCCTTCAGCCACTCGGCCACCTCTCCGTCTTTGTGGGGCGTATAATATAGAACCGTGAAAATATGTCAAATACTTTTCTTGTAAAAAAGCACTGTATGGTGATAGATTGTTCAGCTTGGTCTGTTTTAAGGCACTTTGTCGATTATTTTGTCATAAATTAGTCACTTTTAGGGCCTGACTGTATATTATAGTGGTCCAAAAGAGTTTGCTTCCGCGTGCTTTCTTCAGTAATAAAGGCATCTACATAGCCTAAACGCTGAAATTCGCTGATACAGCTACGACAATAGTTCATCCTGGCTTGTTCGTGCTGTGATTTTGATTTTTGTTGCGACATGGTCTGAGTTCATTTGCATCCTTTCATAACCAAAGTAGTATAGGCTAAAAAGTCTGATATGCCAGTCGTACCCAACTAGCAACCATTCGCCAACGGCACTTCGGTACACCTTCTCTGTGTCTAACCCCTGTTCTTACTGAAGTTTTATAAATATATTGAGAGTTCAACTGGCGTTTAGCAGATATGTCTTACACATATAAAAGAAAAGCGCCTAAGGCGCTTTTCTCAATTGTACATTCAATGTAACCGAACTAGTCAGCCTGAGGTCGCATATGTGGGAACAGGATAACGTCTTTGATAGTCGGAGAGTCGGTAAATAGCATCACCAGACGGTCGATACCAATCCCCTCACCAGCCGTTGGCGGTAAGCCATACTCCAACGCGCGGATGTAGTCATCATCAAAGTGCATTGCTTCATCGTCACCAGCGTCTTTCTCTTCAACCTGACGCGCAAAACGCGCAGCCTGATCTTCTGCATCATTGAGCTCTGAGAAGCCGTTTGCCAGTTCACGTCCACCTACGAAGAATTCAAAACGATCAGTGATAAACGGGTTTTCGTCATTACGACGTGCCAACGGTGATACTTCCCACGGGTATTCCGTGATGAAAGTTGGCTGGATCAGTTTGTGCTCAGCGGTTTCTTCAAAGATTTCACATAAGAACTTACCGGCACCCCATACACATTTTTCAGGGATCTTAACGTGTACTTTCTTCGCGTATGCCACCAACTCGTCAAAGTGGTTTTCTGGATCTTTAAAGATGTGTGCAGAGGCTTCAGCGTCCGGACCATATTTGATGATCGCATCAGCCATAGAAAGGCGCTCAAACGCTTTACCAAAGTCGTACTCGATGGTCTCAAGGACTTCGCCTTCTGCGTTCTTGACGGTATTAGTCACAATGGTCGTGCCCAGTACATCCTGTGCAACGGTACGCAGCATGTCTTCTGTCAGGTTCATCAGATCTTTGTAATCTGCGTATGCCTGATAGAATTCAATCATGGTGAATTCCGGGTTGTGACGAGTCGACAGACCTTCGTTACGGAAGTTACGGTTGATCTCGAAAACGCGGTCAAAGCCACCAACCACCAGGCGCTTCAGGTAAAGCTCAGGTGCGATACGCAGATACATGTCGATGTCCAGCGCATTGTGATGTGTCACAAACGGACGTGCCGTTGCACCGCCAGGGATCACTTGTAGCATTGGCGTTTCAACTTCCATAAAGTCACGCTCAGCCAGGAAGCGACGAATGCCTTCAATCACTTTAGAGCGAATACGGAAGGTCTCACGCGTTTCCATGTTAGTGATCAGATCAACGTAACGTTGACGATACTTGGCTTCCTGATCCGTTAAACCATGGAATTTCTCTGGTAGCGGACGCAGCGATTTAGTCAGTAGTTCATACTGGACCATATCAACATACAAGTCACCTTTACCTGATTTGTGCAGCGGACCAGACACACCAATGATGTCACCAATGTCGAGCTGACCATATTTGGCTTTCAACTCTTTTTGTACATCTTTAGATGCGTAAGCCTGGATACGGCCTTTCATGTCTTGCAGAACCAAAAATGGCCCACGTTTAGCAAGGATACGGCCAGCCACAGAGACCTGATGATCTAACTCAACCAGCTCTTCTTTAGACTTATCACCAAACTTAGCCTGTAGATCAGCCGTATAGTCTTCGCGGCGGAAGGTGTTCGGATGGCCATTGGCACTGCAATTATCACGAATTGCATCCAATTTAGCACGACGCTCAGCAATGAGTTTATTCTCGTCTTGGATTTGCTCTGTCATTTTTTAGCTCTTAGTTTAGCTTGTTGATTATAGGCCTGATTTCAGGCTGGCTTCGATAAATTTGTCTAGATCACCGTCCAATACCGCCTGGGTATTACGGTTCTCAACACCGGTGCGCAGGTCTTTAATACGCGAGTCATCCAGTACGTAAGAACGGATCTGGCTGCCCCAACCGATGTCAGATTTGGCATCTTCCTGAGCCTGCTTTTCAGCATTTTGCTTTTGCAGCTCAAGTTCAAACAGTTTTGCTTTTAACTGTTTCATTGCCTGATCTTTGTTTTTGTGCTGTGAACGGTCGTTCTGACACTGCACCACAGTGTTCGTTGGCAAGTGCGTAATACGTACCGCAGACTCTGTCCGGTTAACGTGCTGACCACCCGCACCCGAGGCACGATATACGTCGATACGCAAATCTGCCGGGTTGATGTCAATCTCAATGTTGTCATCAATTTCCGGATACACGAATGCCGAGGCGAACGAGGTGTGACGACGACCGCCTGAGTCGAACGGGCTCTTGCGGACCAGACGATGTACACCGGTTTCTGTGCGCAGCCAGCCATAAGCATACTCGCCGCTTACACGCAGCGTAGCCCCTTTGATACCTGCCACATCACCATCGGTTGCTTCAACGATTTCGGTTTTAAAGCCTTTCGCTTCAGCCCAGCGCAGATACATACGCAACAACATGTTACACCAGTCCTGAGCTTCAGTACCGCCGGAGCCTGCCTGTAAATCAAGATAGGCATCGTTGCTGTCCTGAGCACCAGAGAACATGCGGCGGAACTCCAGCTTTTCAAGCTGGGCATTCAGACCCTGTACTTCCTGCTCAGCTTCAGCAAAAGTCTCTTCGTCTTCGGCTTCTACAGCCAGCTCAACCAGACCCTCTGCATCATCTGCACCGCTCACCAGGTTGTCTATGGTTTCAACGATGGTTTCCAGGCTGGATTTTTCGCGACCCAGCGCCTGTGCCTTCTCAGGCTCATTCCAGACGGCTGGATCTTCCAGTTCCGCATTAACTTCTTCTAAGCGCTCTTGTTTCAGAGCATAGTCAAAGATACCCCCGAAGAAGTTCAGTACGCTCGCGAATTTCCTTGATTTGATTAATCACAGGATTCACTTCAAACATTCACATTACTCCAATTTACGTGATGGTGACGCAGCCAATGGCCCACCAAAGTGACCACCGGACTGAAAATTTTGCGACCACTGTGTCTCAACACATTATATAAGCGGTCTAAACGGCCAATACTAACAAATAATAGGCTCGGATATCAGCCCTTAAAGAGAACATTTTATACCTTTATCGCAAATGTTAGCAGGCACGGATCTCCCGAACTATCAACTGCAAGGTAAACTTGCCTCTAAACTCGTTGATATCCAGTTGATAAGCTAACTCCGCCATCTGTGCCGTGGTGTTTGGCCAGGCCCGCACATCTATGTTAAACGCAATCGCATCAACCAATTTACCGCTGGGGTGTTTAAGCACCAGCTTGAGATGTTTCTCTCCGACAATGCGCTGCTGCACTAACTCGAACACGCCGCTGAATACCGGCTCAGGGAAATGCTGACCCCAGGGCCCAGCCTGTTGCAGCAACATGGCAAAGTCCATATTAAAACACTCAGCTGGTAACTCACCATCTGTCAGTAATACCGACTGCTTATGCTCTTCGCTGAGGGTTTCGCTGACCAGGGCCTCAAAGGTGCGTTTAAAGTCGCTAAAGTCGGCTTCTCTGATGGTCAAGCCAGCCGCCATCGCATGGCCACCAAATTTCACGATTAAGTCCGGGTGGCGGGTGTTTATCTGCTCCAGCAAATCACGCATATGCAAGCCTTCAATCGAGCGGCACGATCCTTTAATTTCGTCATTGTCACCCTGAGCAAAAATAATCGCCGGGCGATGGTATTTCTCTTTCAGTCTGCCCGCCAGGATCCCAATTACCCCCTGGTGCCAGTCATCCTGATACAAACACACTGCATCTGGAATACTCTGCTGTGCTGCAACCAAACGCTCGAGCACCGCCTGCGCTTCTTGTTGCATGCCCTGCTCTATCTCTCGCCGTTCCTGGTTCAGGCTATCCAGTTGTGCGGCAATACGCCTTGCCTGATGCTCTTCTTTAGACAACAAACAAGCGATACCCAGACTCATATCGTCCAGTCGCCCTGCGGCATTCAACCTCGGTGCCAGTGCAAATCCAAAATCACTGGCGTTAAGCCGGGCTGCGGTGCGATTTGCCACTTCAATCAAAGCACGGATCCCAGGCCGGGTTTGCCCTTTGCGAATTCGCGCCAGTCCCTGATGTACTAAAGTACGGTTGTTGGCGTCCAGGGCAACGACATCCGCGACCGTCCCCAATGCCACGATATCCAGCAAAGACGCCAGATTAGGCTGAGTCAGACCCTGACGCTCAAAATAACCCGAAGAGCGCAAATGATGGCGAAATGCCACCAGCAAGTAAAACGCCACACCAACACCCGCAATGGATTTTGAAGGAAACTGACAGTCGTGACGGTTAGGGTTAACGATGGCGTCGGCATTGGGCAATTGCTCACCCTGCAAATGATGATCGGTGACCAGAACAGCAATGCCAGCCTGCTTGACGATGTCTATCCCTGCCAGACAAGAGATACCATTATCAACGGTGATCACCAGTTGTGGGGCAAGCTGGACTATTTGCTCTGCCAGTGCCGGGCTCAGACCATAACCCAGACTAAAACGGTCAGGAACCAGGTAATCGACTTGCTGCAGGCCAAACAGACGCAGCCCCTCCATCAATACGGCGGTACTGGTGGCGCCATCGGCATCAAAGTCGCCCACAATGAGTATACTTTGCTGCTGGTGTAATGCTGTTTCCAATAAGGCACAGGCTTTATCCATATCCCGGAACAAACGAAAATCCAGCAAAGTCGCTGCACTGTTATCAAGCTCCTGGGCCTCTTTTACACCCCTTGCGGCATAAATTTGTTTAATGACAGGATGAAGGTGGGCGGGTAAATGACTGTCATCGACACGTAATCTGGGTCGGATCTCTGTTTGCATAACACTCTCTGAACTACCTGATGACGTGAAGTAATACCAATTTGCTTAATTAAGTGAAATTGGTATAAACCTCCACAAAGCAAAAAAGGCCCGCAGGCCTTTTTAGAAACGTTGAGAGTATACCTCAGATTTAAGATTTTTTGCCCGCCTGGTCTAACATTTTTGCCAATGCGTCTGCTGGCTGATAGCCCGGGATCATGCTGCCGTCTTCCAGCACGATGGCCGGAGTACCGGAAATGCCAAAACTCTGACCAAGCTGATAATGCTCAGCAACCGGTGCCTGACAATTCTTTGCATCCGCAATGGTGTTACCCGCTTTCGCTTCAGTCATGGCTGATGCCGCATCATCGGCACACCAAACGTTCATCAGGCTTTTGTAACCGTTACCGCTCAGGCCACCACGAGGAAACGCGAGATACTTAACAGTAATGCCCGCTGCCAGGTAATCATCCAGCTCACGGTGAAGTTTACGGCAGTAGCCACAGGTAATGTCAGTAAAGACCGTGATTTGGTGTTTTTCGTTTTCCGCCTTGTACACGATCATTGAATCCTGGTACTCAGCGACACCACTTTTACGTACATCACTGAGAGCATCCTCGGTGATGTTACGACGGTTAGCCACATCAATCATAGTCCCCTGAACCAGATACTGACCGTTAGGGCTTGCATAAAATACCCCTTTGTCTGTGATCACAGTCTTAAGGCCCGAAATGGGGCTGTCTGATACACTTTTGACTGTTAAGCCCAGATCCGCAAACTGAGATGCGATGGGGCTAACCGCCATTGGTGAAACTTCTTCGGTTGTCTCGGCAAAGGCACCGACACTAAAAGCGAGCGACGCTGCTAAAAGTAACTTTTTCATGTTTTTCTCGTAAAATTGCTCTTGTTAATCACTAGGACCGGATTACTGCGAATAAATTCCATCACGACCTAGGATGATGTTGCTGATGAAGCGATTTTAGTCGCTCACTGGCAACATGCGTATAAATCTGGGTTGTCGACAAATCGCTATGGCCTAACATCATCTGTACAACGCGGAGATCCGCCCCATGATTGAGCAAATGTGTTGCAAACGCATGACGCAGCGTGTGTGGCGATAACGGTGACTTAACGTCTGCCAACATAGCATAGTGTTTGATACGATGCCAAAAAGTTTGCCGGGTCATACCAATACCGCGCTTTGAGACAAAGACGAAGTCATTCGCATGCTTCACCATTTGAGCTCGTCCAATTTTTAAAAATTGTTCGACCCAATGCAACGCTTCCTCTCCCATCGGGACCAATCTTTCTTTGCCCCCTTTACCACGAACCAGTAAAACAGCCTGACGCAGGTTGACTTGCTCCATCCGCAGGCCTACCAGCTCAGTAACCCGCAATCCCGTTGCGTACAACAATTCCAGCATAGCTTTGTCTCTGAGACCCATAGGGTCTGCCACATCAGGTGCACTGAGCAGGGCTTCAACTTCCTGCTCACTGAGGGTTTTAGGCAACGACTGCGACAACTTGGGTTGTGCGATATGTGTTAAAGGACTGGCAGGGAGTACCTGTTTGCTCACCCAATAGGCATAAAAGCGCTTAAGGGCACTCATTGCCCGCGCGGTACTGCGCGGTTTCAGCCCCTGATCGACCCGATAGGCCAGATAGGCCTCCACATCTGCGCTATTGATGGCCAGCAATGGTTTGTCATCGAGATGCGCCACAACATAACGGACAAACTTATCCAGGTCTGCCCGATAGGCAGCCAGGGTGTTGTCACTGAGCCCCTGCTCAAGAAAAAGCGCATCCAGGAAAGATTCAATCAGCTCACTGTTACTGTGCGTGGCTGAGTCAGATAATTGTATATCGGTCACGGGCCGCCTGTATCAATTCGTTACACCATAAGGTAGACTTCGCGCCATATAATAACAGCCAATTGAGCGAAGACTACTATGCAGATCGGGTTATTTTACGGTTCAACTACCTGCTACACAGAAATGGCAGCAGAAAAGATGCAAGAGATCATGGGTAAAGACATCCTGTCGCTCCACAATATCAAAGATGAACCTCTGAAAAATGCAGAGCAGTTCGACTTTGTGATCTTCGGTATCTCAACCTGGGACTTTGGCGAGTTACAAGAAGACTGGGAGTCACACTGGGACGACATCGACCAGGTCGACCTTGCCGGAAAAACCATCGCATTATTTGGTATGGGTGACCAACAGGGCTATGGACAATGGTTTCAGGACGCACTGGGTATGCTACACGATAAAATTGCGCCACAGGGCGTCAACTTTTTGGGATATTGGCCCAATAGCAGCGACTATGAATTTGAAGCGTCCAAAGCACTGACTGAAGACAAAAGCCAGTTTGTGGGCCTGGCATTGGATGAAGACAGCCAGTACGAAAAAAGTGATGAACGTATTGCAGCCTGGATTGAACAAATCATGACACAGTACAGCGAGTCATTATAATTTTTCCTCTCTGATCTGCCATATTCCTATCTGGCAGATCAAAAAACACCTCATTTACACCTATTAACAAACCATATATACAAATGTCTCTTTATAGTTCAGTATGAATTTCGTACAGTCTGTGCACCTTTACTTTAATCGCTGTGGCTGTCATTCATCAACTAAGTTAAAAAAGGACTAATCATGAAGCTTAACCTAAACAAAAAGAACTATAAGAACTTGACTCAGAAACCGCAATCAATCAACAACAAAATGACACCCCGCATTGGCGGTGGCCAGGGCGCATGTTCTGGCGGTGCAGCCTGCCATATGGACAAACAAATCGAAGGTGGTGGCTCTGTCTGTATTACTTGGTAAGACAGGATAACGGGACTGTAAACGTCCCGTTTTACGTCGAACTCAGTCACCAATCCTACTCAGATATCCTCAGTGTTCTGCTTTTGTTTACTGAACTTTCCAGGAGAACACCCAAACCAGCGCTTGAACGCCTTGTTAAATGCCGCTTGTTCGTTAAACCCTAACTCTCTTGCCAACTCGGCAAGTGGCATGGTGCCCAGTAAGTCTTGAGTCCGCCTAAGCCGCTCTTCGGTCAGTAACTGCGAGTAACTGGTGTTGCATTGTTTAAGCTGCCTTTGTACCTGACGCACCGATTTATTTAATTCACCAGCTAACCTGTCCAGCTGACAATCACTGAGATCGCGACGGGCAGCCAGCATGATGCGAAGCTGTGTCGCCACGGTATGATGCTGCTGAAGTTGCGCCAGCGCTTTGTCTGACAGACGCTGTAACGCCTCATGCATAACGCAATTCGCGCGTCTGAACGGCAACGACAGGTAAGCACGCTGAAACACAATCTGATTACAATGCTGACTACCGACCACAGGACAACCAAACCACAGCGCTAGCTCTGAGCACTCAGCCCTGCTCAATGAGCAGGTTAAATCAACACGCTCAGGTGTTGCGCGTTGAGTTAACAAGGCACGCACTGAAGCAACCCAGGCGGTCATATTACGCAAAATCACATGACGAGAAGTTCGTGAGTTAGGCACCCAGGCAATGACAGCCCGCGCATCCTGTTGATGAAATTGCGCTTGTCCTATACTGGCCACGAGCTGGTCGTATCTGAGCAGTGCTATCAGCGCCTGATGCAAGTTTTCGCAGCTTTCTACCAGGTAGCCCAGCACGCCATAATCCACAGACTGGATCTGCTGGCCCAGGTGAAAACCAAACAAAGGGTCTTTAGTCAGCTCAGCCCCAACGTGCAATACCTGCTCATACTCAGCCAATGGGATCCTCGCCCCCTGCTCTGCTTCCGTGTTATTTCCGTGCCTGTTGCTGTTTTCGTGCAACCAGCCTAATTGCTCCAGATAGAGCTGCACACTGCTGAAATAGTTTTTATCTAAAGTGTTTTCCATGTCGCATTTGGACAAAATTACGTCGCCTATTGGCAAGATTGCCAGATAAACCTCTCTTACACTAGACAAAACTGTGTATAAGGAGAAACCATGGTCAATGTTCGCTGCCAAAGAGATATCGCCGCTACGCCACATCAGATAATGGAGACCCTGCTCGATCACCCGAGGTTAGATCGCTTTTTTAATGCCCAGTTCAAAGTCGTGCAAAGTGCTGTGCATCCGGCCATTCGTGGTGGCAATGGCTGCATTCGCGAAGTGCGCATGCTGGGGCTCAGATTCTATGAACAGATCCAGCATGCCGATCCAGGCTCTATCCGCTATCAAATCGTCGGCGATTTTCCGGTGAAAAAACACCAGGGAGAGATCCGGCTGCGTCAAATCGGCAATAACACTTCGACCCGAATTGATTACCATGTACGCTTTACTGCGCCCTGGTACCTGCCAGGCTGTATTCTTCGCCGACTGATCACCCGTGATATCAACCTCGCCCTGACGCGTCTGGAGGCCAGTTATGCTATCCGTTGAGTGGATCTTACTACTACTCAGTCCAATCTTTGTGGTTGCTATAGTGCTGGAATATCGCATTGCATCCGGGCACTACCGCCTTAAGGACAGTTTGCACAACGTGGCACTCGCCATACTCCATCAAGGTGCTGACCTATTGGCCCTGGGTGTTCTGATGCCGCTGTTTTATTGGTTGCATAAATTAGCACTGTTTGACATTCCTCTGACAGCACTGACACTGCTTGGCGCCTTTTTATTGCAAGACTTCCTTTACTACTGGTTTCATCGTGCTTCGCACAAAGTGCACTGGCTATGGTTAGCACATGTGGTCCATCATAGCTCTGCACACATGAACTTTTCGACGGCCTTTCGCCAAAGCTTGCTTTACCCCTTTGTTGGCATGTGGCTATTCTGGACCCCGATGATCTTACTGGGCTTTGTGCCTGAACTGGTCCTGGCTGTCGTTGCCATTAACCTCGCCTTTCAGTTTTTTGTTCATACTCAACTGGTTGGTCAACTGGGCTGGCTGGAGCACGTGTTTAATACCCCCACACATCACCGAATTCACCACGCCAGTAACGCCTGCTATCTCGACAAGAACTTTGCAGGTGTGCTGATCATCTGGGACAAATTGTTTGGCACTTACTCGGACGTACAGCATCAAGAACAGATCCGTTACGGTATCGTCGGCAGTGCACCGCAAGATACGCTGCTGTCCATCAATTTCCATGAGTGCCGGGTGTTGCTCAGAAAACTGAAAAAAGCTAAGGGATTCAAAGAGAAGCTTTACCAACTGCTGTCTGCGCCAAGGCATTTGGAGTAGACAAAAGCAGCCAGCCCGCATAGTTCATTCAAAAAAAGATACTTTATAGTTTACTTTTCCACCAAAAAAAGTAAACTACACAGTGTAGTTTACTTTTGGATCACACAATGAAAAAGTGGTTTGTTATTTTCGCCATCGTGTTTGGCGCTATTATGGGGGGCTGTTCTATGATCTCTAATCTTAATGCACAGGTGCCATCTCAGGGTTACCAGTCAGCGCATTTTCAACAAGGCCGGTTTCAAAACCTGCACCCAACCGTGCCTGCCAGTCTGAGCAAAACGCTGGCGATCACCTGGCGGTTTTTTACCGAAATCAAAGTTGCTGCAGAGCCTGAGCAAGCACTCCCTGTTTCAAAGTTAACCCGCGCTGAGTTAAACGCTTTGCCCGATGTCGGCATACATATCATTAAGCTTGGTCACTCTTCGGTATTGCTCAAAGTGAATGGAGCTTACTGGTTGTTAGACCCGGTTTTCTCCGAGCGGGCATCCCCCTTTTCATTCATCGGGCCAAGCCGCTTTCATCAGCCCCCCATCTCGCTTGATGAACTGCCACCCATTGATAAAGTGCTGATTTCTCACAATCATTATGATCACCTGGACAAACAGGCGGTCAAACAACTCAATGCAAAAACGGCTCAGTTTTTAGTACCACTTGGTGTTGAAGGCGATTTGCGTCGCTGGGGAATAAACGCTGAAAAAATTCATTCATTTGACTGGTGGCAGGAGCAGCATGATCAGGATGTGATGGTGGCATTTACCCCTACCCAACATTTTTCCGGGCGTGGCCTGAGCGATGCAAACCGCACATTGTGGGGCTCCTGGGTCATTAAAACCGCCCATGAACGCCTTTATTTTAGTGGCGATTCTGGCTACTTCCCCGGTTTCAAAGACATTGGTGAGCGCTATGGCCCCTTTGACTACACACTGATAGAAACGGGTGCTTATGATGCCGACTGGGCCGATATTCATATGACCCCTGAGCAAAGCGTGCAGGCACACCTGGATCTGCGCGGCAAAATCATGATCCCCATTCACAACGGGACCTTTGATCTGGCCTTTCATAGCTGGTATGACCCGCTGGAGCGCGTGCATAGCGCAGCACAGCAGCAAGGTGTTGTGCTCAATACACCGACACCCGGAGAAATCATCACCGTTAATCAGGCCTACTTAAATCAAACCTGGTGGCAGTCATTAATGGCGCAGGTGCATCGCTAAACTCTCTCTGAAACCCTCACCTCCGGCACTTATTATTCTGCGTCGTGCCGGATGTTTGGCGAGGGTTTCACCTTTTTACAAAAACAGTGACGATAACTTGATCGTTTTTGCATCAAAGATACCGCATCCTTGACAGCAATGACTGACCACACTCAGCAGTAACCCCCTAACTTGCCAGACGCATGAAAATGTTTCACGCCTATTTGTGTCTAATTTATGGACAAGTAACCATGCTCTCTCTCATCATAGCTGCCACGATAAAAACAATAAGGAAAGCTGTTATGACACAACGCGTCTATGAACTGGACCTGCTGCGTTTTATTTGTGCGCTGGGTGTGGTGATCTTTCACTACACATACACCGGGCATATGGAAGGGTTTGCACCAATCGCCGACTTTGAGGCAGTCCGTGAAGTCACCCGCTATACCTACATGGGCATTAATTTTTTCTTTGTCATCAGCGGATTTGTGATCTTGATGAGCCTGCAAGGGCGCACACTCAGGGAGTTCTTAACCGCGCGTTTTATCCGGCTTTACCCTGCCTACTGGGCAGCACTGACCATCACTGCGCTGGCCACTTTACTGTGGGGCAAAGATCTGTTTAACGTCTCGCTTGGGCAGTACCTGACCAACCTGACCATGGCACAGGAACTATTTTCCGTTGCATCGCTGGATAGCGCTTATTGGACACTGTACATCGAGCTCAAGTTTTATCTGTGTATGGTCTTGCTTGTCGCATGCGGACTTATGCCCTATCTGAGAGCCATACTGGCACTGGTCCTGAGCGTCAGTTTGCTTGCGCTGTTTTTTCCCTGGAGCAGTAACATCAATATGTTTGTGGCGATGTTTCCACACTGGAGTGGCTACTTTGCCTGTGGTTGCGTGTTTTATCTTGTACGCCGTGATGGATTGAACTGGCAAGGTGCAGGTCTGCTGGTACTCTCGCTGGCATTTATGCTGACTCAGTCGGTGTTGTTTGGTGCGCTGATGCAAAGCTGGTTTAATATTCCCTTTAACGGACCCACCATCGCCCTCATCAATGGGATATTCTTTGCATTGCTGTGCCTGACCGCCCTGGCAAAACGTCACCCATTCAGATTTCGTCGCTGGTACTACCTGGGCATACTCACCTATCCTTTGTACCTACTCCATCAGCATCTCGGCTACATGTTGTTTAACCGCTTTGGTAACGAACACAACATTGCCAGCCTGGTTGTGTTCACCACACTCACAATGATAATACTGGCCGGGTTACTCCATTATGGGATTGAAAAGCCAGTAGCACGCTGGCTGACACGACGCACCAAAAGCACTGTTCAACCTGAACAAGTGGCTAAACAAGTTTAATTGTAGCCACCTTCATCAATTCGATGCGCTTAACGCTCGGCTGAATAGGGATCTTCTGCCATCAGGTAGGCTCTCAGGTCAGCTTTCTGAGGATGGTTATTCAGCCAAGCACGGATTTCGCGCAATCGTTGGTAGGTTTCGTCACCGAACTTATCCTGATAGATATCAGCAAAGTTCTGCTGGCTGGTGTCTTCGCGGATTTGCTGCTGCCACTGCTGGGTAACCAGCTGGTTCAGCGCGCCAGCCAACCCCTCGGCTTTCAGTAAGTGCCATTCTCCTTTATCAAGCCAAATGCCGCCAGTGGCGACGCTGTAATCAACCCGATGTGCGCTACTTGCACTGATCCTGAATTTACGCATCAAAGTCCCAGACACAGGGCAGATCAGCGCGCGTTTGCTATCTTCTGCCTCATTGCCAAACTCAATATGTTCCGCAAATTGATAGTCAGGGTTACGCTCTTTCCACGCAACATAATCCTCGATCAGGATCCAATCCCCCTGACACTGGTCACAGCTGTGCGCCCGAAATAAGCCTTCAATAAACCCTGGGCGCAGCTGGCCTTCACCACAACTTGTGCACTTCATTATATCTCCCGATCCTTTATCCATGTGATACACGTGAGTCAGTGTAAAGCAAATTACCACAGGCCTCAATTTGCGAATTTCGGCAAGTGCGCAAACATTATCAATCGCGCCTGATATACGCTAAGTTTCGTCGCCAACATCCTCTGTGTGCATCCTGAGATGCTAAACTGATTGACCTGTAACCGAAGCGAGAAAGCACCATGACAACACGTATCACCACACTCAACCACTATCAGCAGCGCCTGCTGCGAGTGATTGATTATATGTATGATCATGTTGATCAGGATCTGGACGTAAATACACTGGCCGACGTGGCCTGTATGTCCTGTTACCACTTCCATCGCATCTTTCGTGAGTTTATAGGTGAACCAGTGAACGCCACAGTAAGACGTATGCGCATGTTGAAGGCGGCATCCTACTTAGTTCGCAGCACACTCACCCAGCAGCAAATCGCCAGGCGGGTTAACTATGGCAGTGTTGAAGCCTTTAACCGTGCATTCAGCCGCCATTATGGTATGACCCCCAATCAATTTCGCCAGCAACAGCAAAGCGATATTCTGCACAGCGCTGCGTTTTATCCGGCTCAACCACAGGAGTACAACACCATGTACCAGGTAAAACAAACGCAACAAAACGCACTGACTCTGATTGGTCTGCTCCATCAGGGCGACTATATGCAGATCGGAAAAACCTTCGAAAAACTCGGGATGATGGCCAGCAGCGCAGGCCTCATTAACGAGCAGACCCGTTACTTTGGCATTTACTATGACGACCCACAAACAGTAGAACAGCATAACCTCCGAGCCATGGCCTGTATCACCCTGCCCCAAGGCACTGAGTTCGATCAAGCCACCTTTGAGGCCATCACCATTCCTGCGGGTAACGTGGTTTCGGTGACTTTTAAAGGGGATTACAGTGAGCTGGAGCAACCCTACAACTGGCTGTTTGGCCAATGGCTACCACAAAGTGGGCTGGAATTAGTTGATCATCCACCATTTGAAGAGTACCTGAATGATACCCGCGATACTGCGCCTCAGGACTTACTCACCCAGATCAATTGTCTGGTACAGGCATAGACAATTGCTGCGCCAACGTGCCCAGCAGTATTTCAACCAATTCATCTGCCTGCTGCTGCGATGATGCTTCGGCATAACAGCGCAGCTCAGGCGCATTGCCTGATTGCCTCAGGTGTACGATACACTCATCTTCGAGCAAAAAACGTACACCATCCAGTGTGCTGGATATCACCGGCAAACAATCACACTTAAGCACATCTGCTAGCCTTTGAGGCTGTGCCTGCAACGCAGCTAACAGCGACTCTGAGCTGGCCTTTTCAACCCCTTGTAAACGATTGCTGGCAGTGAAGCGTACGGCATATTGGCACACTAACTGAGCCAATGTAGTGTCACGTTGCTTAGCCAGATACAAGATGGCCAGCAGCGGGAGTAATGCATCCCGGGTCGGCAAACGTTCAATGATTTTACCATTCATCATGATATCCGAGCCCAGCAAAAACCCTCCATTGGCTTCAAATCCGGCAACTGTCGGGTAGATGTCAGCCAAATGAGTAAGTTGCTCAATCACATATGGAGAGCCTATTCGCGTACGCCTAACCTGCTTAAACTCTCCACACAGCTCTAGTGAGGTGTTACAGTTCAGTGGAACACTCAGCGCCTCAATATTTAGTGCTTTAGCACACAACAGCCCTAGTATATCGCCTCTGAGCCAATGCCCTGAATGATCGGCTATCATGGGTCTGTCCCCGTCGCCGTCAGTACTGAATACCAGATCTAACCGATGCTCACAGGTCCATTGCCGGGCAAGGGATTTATCTTGCTCGCTGACAGCTTCAGTATCAATCGGGACAAACTTACTGCTGCGTCCCAGGCAAATCACCTTCGCGCCCAAAGCCTCTAACACAGCAACGTATAAATCACGCCCGGCGCTGGTGTGCTGATACACACCAATGGTCAGCCCGGCGCATAAATCAACCGGAAAAACATCCAATATACGAGATAAATACGGCGCACTTATCTTATGATCGGGGTCTGGCAGAGGTTGTATGTTCATTGGGCTTGGGACAGCCCGACAAGCCACAATAGCAGCTTCATCGGCTTTGTCTATTTCACCATAGGGGTGATAAAACTTAAGTCCATTGCGATCAAAGGGAATATGGCTGCCAGTCACCATAACCGCCGCCATCTTATTTTGTTGTGCATATAAGGCCAATGCCGGCGTCGGCAACACCCCGGCAAACTGCACAGTCATCCCTAAAGCATGTAACGCACTGATACAATTTTGCGCTATTTTCGGGCTGGAAGGACGGTTGTCCATACCCACCACCACCCCACTGAAGTCATAACGAGGTGCCAGTTGTGCAATCATAGCGACCATAAAAGCCTGACACACCTGGGCCGTAAATCCATCATTGAGCCCTCTGGCACCACTGGTACCAAACTGCACACCACTTTGCGCAATGAGCTGTGCGCAATTAACTGAAGTCATGCGTCCCCCGGGTATAATCATCCTCAAACCGGATAATGTCATCCTCACCCAGATAACTGCCCGATTGTACCTCTATCAGTTGTAAATCAACTTTACCGGGATTGCTGAGCCGATGTACCACAGTGGCTGGAATAAACACCGACTGATCCTCGCACAACAAGCGACGCTCTTCACCTATCTCCACTTCAGCAGTGCCTGACACCACCACCCAATGTTCCGCCCGGTGATAATGCAATTGTCGTGACAGGCTATGTCCGGGTCTGACTGTGATCCGTTTCACCAAAAAGCGCTGATCCTGATCAACAATGTCATACTTGCCCCAGGGTCGATAAACTTCTCTGTGGTCTGTTACTTGTGCTAATTCACGATCTTTCAACTCATCCACCAGTGACTTAATTGTCTGACTCTGACTGCGGTGAGCCACCAACAATGCATCTTTGGTATCAACAACCACCAGATCCTGCACCCCAACGGTTGCCACCAGACGCTCCTGTGCGAAGACCAGGTTATCTCGTGTGTTCAGCGCCATGACATTGCCGATATGGGCATTGTTCTGGGGGTCTTTGCTTAGGGTTTGCCAAAGCGCTTCAAAGCTCCCGATGTCGTTCCACTTCGCATTCAGAGGAACGACTGCAGCATGCTCTGTGTGCTCCATTACGGCATAGTCTATTGATTCGGAGGGGACCGTTAAAAACGCCTCACGATTGACACGGATGAAATCCAGATCTGCTTGCGGCTCTGCCATCGCCTGTTCGCAGGCCTGCAAGATATCCGGTCTGTGCTGCGCCAACTCATTTAAGTATTCACTTGCTTTAAATAAAAATATACCGCTGTTCCAGAGATAACCGCCTTGCTCAAGATAGCCTTGTGCTGTTTGCACATCAGGCTTTTCAATAAACGCTGCGACCTCAGCACCCATGTCATCTCCAGTAGCATGGGGAAGGGGCGAACCACATTGAATGTATCCGTACCCTGTGTGCGGGCTGTCGGGCACAATACCAAAGGTCACCAATTTGCCCGCCTGCGCCAAAGTCAGACCCCGCTCAATACTCTGACGGAATGCTGAAACATCACCAATGTAGTGATCAGACGCCAGTACAAGCAATATTGGATCGTCTCCTGTTTTACAGGCTTTGAGCGCTGCCAGAGCGATGGCTGGTGCCGTGTTGCGCCCTTCTGGCTCTAATATAATCCCACCAGCCTGATAGCCAATGGCGCGCATTTGCTCCGCACAAATAAAACGGTGTACTTCATTGCATATCACCAGTGCTGGCTGATGATCGTCTGGCTCAAGTCTCAGTAAAGTGTCCTGCAACAGCGTGTGCTCAGAGCCCAGCTGCAAAAACTGTTTGGGGTAGCGTTCGCGCGACATGGGCCATAATCGGGTTCCGGAGCCACCACACAAAATAACCGGTAATATCATATTTACTCCCAGACACCCTAAGTGTATCACTGTTCAACTTTACCAATTCACCATTTTACTCGCAGAGTATCTGCCGGGGCAATGCTTCGTGCTTCACTCACTGTTCACGCTGATGTACTACAATCTGTTATCCCGTTACTGACCCCCAGATTCGTAATCTGATGTATGATATGATCTTACGACGCCTTTACCGGCAACCAAGGAACTACCAAAAACCCAACTGCGCCCTGTGCAGGCCCAAGGAGCTTTAACATGTCGGGTAAAACCCCCTTTCATTCCTTTGCCGTGTTTGTTTTCTTTTTTATCTTCTTATTGCAAACGGGCATTCAGGCTCAAGCCAAAGTCATGCAGCAACCTAAACTGGCCATTGTTGGCTCGGGACCCCTGGTCGCTAAAGGATCCAACCAGTCTATTCCAATCACCTATCAGCATATTGAAGCTGTGGATGTGGAATTGCTGCGGCTCAACAGTGCACACGACTTTCTTAGCCGTTACTACCTGACAGACAAGCTCTATCCCAGCTCGCTGGATAGACTGCAATACACCTACGACAGTGTCTTTGCCGACCGATTTACGCTGCCCACCAGCACCAAAACAGGCACCCAGTCAGCCCGATTGCCCATTCCCAAATCCTTACCCAGCGGATGGTATATCATCGTATTAAAGGCGCCCGGCATGTTTAATGATTTACAGGCAAAACATCTGCTACTGACTGATTTGGGCATACAGGCCAAAGTATTTAAGCGCCATGCCAGCTTTCAGGTAAACCAGCTGTCCAATGGATTGCCTGTGTCAGGTGCCAGGGTTAAGGCCTACCGCAAGCATGAACTACTGCGCGAGGCCAAAACCGATACGCATGGCGCCGTGCATTTTGATATCACACTGAACCGCGATGACATCATCGTTGCTGAGTACGGTGAGCAGGACGAGCCTGAACTAGCATTATTGCCCATCAAGGAAGTCCCGCTTGATTTATCAGATTACCAGATTGGTGGCCGACCCTATCAGGAACAGGAAGCCTACATATACAGCAACCGAGATTTAGTTAAACCGGGTGAGACTTTACCCGTGAACATTCTTTTGCGAGATGGTGACGGCATCGCAATTGTTGATCAGCCCGTTACGCTCAGCGTAACCAACCCCTTGCAAGAGGAAATGCTCCGCGAACAACTGAGCCCTCAAGAGGGCGGTTTCTTTAGTAAACGCCTTCATACAGGAAAAAGCTGGCCAACCGGGCGCTACAAAGTGTCGGTAATGCTCGACCCCACTGCGCAGTCAGCAATCGGTCATTTTGAGTTTCAATTGGAAGAGTTTGTGCCTGAACGCATGGATTTGACCTTCAGCGGACAACGGCCATTCGTCAGTGCCAGCTCCTCCATGGCGGTCTCCGTACAAGGGCGTTACTTGTTTGGCAGTCCCGCGGCAGGCAATACGTTAAAAGCCAGTCTGATTCATTCTGCCGTGCGTCACTATCCGGGTCCCTATGCCGCTTTTTTCGTGGGCGAAGATTTTTACCTGAGTAACCGTTTTCAGACACTGCCAGATCAGCGCTTATCTGAACAGGGAACCCTGGCACTGACTCTGCCCACAGTGCCTGCCGGAGCACTCAAAAGCCCGGTAAAAACCCAAGTTAATTTAAGCCTGCTTGAGTCCGGCGGCGCGGCGGTGCAACGCCAGCTAAGTTACACCAGCTGGAAATCACACCCGCTACCGGCGGTGAAACCCGCACAGGCAGAGTTTAAATACGCCACGGATGCCGAGTTTGAAGTGGCGCTGTTGAGCCCGGATGGTCAGCAGTTAACAAGTGGTGAGCTGGAGGTCGAACTCAGTTACGACCAGGGTCGTTACTTCTGGTTTTATGAAGAAGGCATAGGCTGGCGTCGTCAGTCTCAGCCACAGTGGCGCAGTGAAGCCAGGCAAACCGTCAACCTGATCCAGAACACTCACACAGTACTCTTCCCGGTAAATTGGGGCAACTATCGACTAACCGTCACTGACATAAACAGTCAGATTAAAACCGTTTATGACTTTTACGCTGGCTGGTATCGGGGTTATCAGCAACTTAAGGCCAAACCACAACATCTCACTGTGCAACTGGATAAAACCCATTACCAGGCCGGCGAAATCGTGACGGTCGAATTGGAGGCCCCGGCTGATGGACAACTGCAATTGGCGCTGGAGACCGACAAAGTGCTGTGGTCACAAAGTCACACCGTACGTAAAGGAAAGACGACGCTGCGCGTACCTTTAGATAAAGCACTGGCTCGCCACGATCTGTATCTCAGTGCAACCTTGCTCAGTGGTCAATCCCGCACGCTACAACGTCATTTTGGCATTGTCCCAGTCAGGCTGGCGCGGGAAGACCGCGAGCTGATGCTTAGCCTGACTTTGCCAGACAAAATAGCGCCACTCAAACCACTCACTGTCGAGATCCAGGCTGACAATATGGCGGGATCTGAGGCCAGCAATAGCTGGGTAACTTTGTCCATCGTTGATAAAGGGATCCTGAACCTGAGCCGCTATTACCCGGTAGACCCACATCATTACCTGTTTAATCAACGTCGTTACGGAGGCGATGTGGTTGATTTGTATTCTCGACGCTATGATAACCGCCCCGACCCGTTTGCGCAGTCCCGCTTTGGCAGTGACAGCAATGAACGCAGCGACAACCGCAATGATGACCTGGTCGAAAGCAAAACCGTGATCCTGATGACTCAACCGGTGAAACTGATTGACGGCAAAGCGAGCGTCACGCTCGATATGCCAGACTACAACGGCGAGGTTCAAATCGTCGCGACCGCTTTCAATCAATCCCAAGTAGGTCACTACGTCGACTCCCGACCGGTCAGCGCCCCTGTTATTTCAGAGCTCAGCGTTCCACGCTTTTTAGTCCCGGGCGATGAAACTTCCGTCACGCTGGACTTGCATAACGTCAGTGGCCGAAAGCAGACCTTATCCGTCAGCCTCCAGCCTTCTGGCCCTATTCAGTTTACCGAAGACACCACTTTTACAATGACGCTGGACGACCAAGCACATTGGAGCAAGACCCTGCGCCTGGTGGTTGCCAACGCTCCCTTGTCACGCACCGCAACCGTACAAATTGAGTTGCAGAATACAGACATCACACAAACACGCAGCTGGTCTGTGCCCATCAAAGCCATTGAGCCTGACATAATACAAGCCACCAGCCTGATGCTCTCTCCCGGACAGAGCCATCAAATCAGTCCAGCACTTTGGCATGGGTTGCACGTCGACAAGGCGGATGCAGGTACCCTTTACGCTAGTCATACGCCCAGATTACCTATTCGGGAATATGCCACCGCTTTGCGTGCCTACCCTTATGGCTGCGCAGAGCAGACCACCAGCAAAGCCTGGCCGTTTCTGCTCAGGCACCCGCAACTTGATGGTGCTTTACAGCAAGCGCTGCAGAGCAAACAGGCCGAGGCAGAACAACTAAACGACCCCCGCACACTGGTCAGTCAGGCTGTACAACGGCTCAAAACCATGCAAAAGCCCAGTGGTGGTTTTGCTCTGTGGGATAGCCAGGGCGCTGAGCATCCCTGGTTAAGCGCTTATGTCACAGAGTTTTTAACCCAGGCGCAAAGCCGTTTTCCAGGCACAGTCCCGCAAAGTATGCTCAACCGAGCACACTACCGCATGCTCAGATATACCCGGGATAACCTGGTCGATGACCTCAGCCAGGATGCGTATGAAGCAACCGCAGCAAAGAGCTTCGCAGCTTATCTTGCTAGTCAGCGCGGTCAGGTGAGCTACAGCGACTTAGAGTCTTTGCGGATCACCGACTATCCGTCCAGATTAAGCATACTGCATATGGCGTCGGCACTGGCCAATGTCGGTGCTACCCAACAGGCAGCGTTACTGCTCAGACAAGCCAGCACACTTAATCGTACTGACACCTATATTGCCGACTACGGCTCTGAACTGCGTGACGACGCCCAGTCAGCCCTGATACTAACGAAACTGGCAAAGCATACCGCATTGCGCACTCAGTCACGTGCGCTTCAGACAAGCTTGCTGGAACAACTGCCAGATCAAGCCCTGAAAACCTGGCTCAGCACGCAAGAGCGTGCCGCTTTGCTGCGTACTGCCGTACACGTCAACAAGGCCGACCCAGACAACCCAGTGCGACTGGAAATAAATGACCAGCAATTACAGCACCCTGCGGTGATCAGTCATACACTTACGCAAACGATGACACTACGCAACCCACATGACGAGCCAGTTTATGTCCAATTGATGGCTAAAGGCCGCCTCAAACTGGATCCCAGCATCGCAAATGAGATTAGTCCGTTTAACACTCTGGAAACCAAGCGTATGGTCAGACGCCTGTTTGATTTGAATGGGCAACCTTTGGATAAGACCCGTTTCAAAGTCGGCGAGCGTGTGGTCGTGGTGCTTGATGTACAGCTCAAAGAGCCCGTGCCGGATGCACTCTTAATTGAGCGCATCCCCGCTGGATTTGTACTTGAGAACCCCGCACTAATGCAAGGGTTTCCGGTCTCACAATTACTGCCTGAACACGTCACATTGGCGCCCACAGAGCACACTGAATACCGCAACGATCGTTATGTCGCAGCACTCAGGCTCACAACCCAAAAATACCAGTTTGCTTATGTACTGCGAGCAGAAGTGCCCGGTATTTACCAGGTACCGCCAAGTTACCTGGAATCTATGTATCGACCTCATAAACATGTCATTTATTGGCAATATCCGTATCAATTAGAGGTCGAGCGCTGATATGTCACAGAGGCACCAACGTGATATCTGCTAGGCCAATACGACCTCCTGGCTACCCCGCTCGAATTATTCTGGCGATTGGGGGGCTGGGTCTGCTGCTACTAAGTTGGCTGGACTGGCGATATCCATTACCCCAGCCCTATCCGGATGGTCCGGCTACTGTGGTTACGGCACGTGATGGGCAACAATTACGCGCCTTCAGCGACAACCGGGGCGTGCATCGCTATCGAATCACCCTGGAGCAGGTTGATCCATTTTATGTGACTGCCCTGCTGGATTACGAAGATCGCTGGTTTTACTATCACCCCGGCGTCAACCCACTGGCACTGTGCAGAGCACTGTGGCAATGGCTGGCCAATGGCCGGATTATTTCTGGCGGTTCAACCCTGACCATGCAAGTAGCCCGGCTGCTTGACCCACATGAACGTTCAATCCCGGGCAAACTAAAGCAAATTGCCAGAGCCTTGCAACTGGAATGGCACTATAGCAAAACTGAGATCCTGACTTTATATCTCAACCTGGCACCATTTGGTGGAAATATCGAGGGCGTAGAAGCTGCATCGCGACGTTACTTTAACAAACCCGCCAGGCACCTATCGATTAACCAATCTGCCTTATTAGTCGTATTACCTCAAAAACCGTCCTACAACCGCCCGGATCGTTACCCCGAACGCGCAAGAGCGATGCGTAATAAAGTACTCCGACGACTAGTCGACAGCCAACTGGTAGATACCGAACAGCTAGCGCTATTGAGCCGGGAGCCAATAAGCTTATCCTATGACGCTCAACCACCTCTGGCCCCGTTGTTAAGTCGTCAACTAAAACGCCAATACCCGCGGCAGCATGTGATCCGTACCACCTTGGATCATACGCTACAGCAGCGCCTCAGCAAGTTACTGGCGAATACAAAGCACAGGTTAACCGGCAAAAGTTCAGCAGCCGTTCTGATAGTGCATAATCAGCGTGCTCAAGTATTGGCATACCAAGGCTCCGTTGATTTTCGCGATGATAGCCGGTTCGCGCATGTCGACATGATCCGCGCGGTGCGCTCCCCGGGTTCAACATTAAAACCGTTTATTTATGGGCTGGGACTGGATCTTGGCCTGATCCACAGTCAGAGCCTGATGAGCGATATCCCCAGCAATTTTGACGGCTATAAGCCACAAAACCTCACCGGACAATTTAATGGGCCAGTGAGCGCCAGCAAAGCTTTGCAGCACTCTCTCAATGTACCAGCGATTCAGTTGCTTCATAGGATCGGTGCCGAGCGCTTTGAACAGCAGCTGAGCAATGCCCAGGTTAAGCTGCATCATCAGCATGCTAACCTCGCAGTCGGACTGGGTGGCACTGGGATTGAATTAATCGAACTGGCGCGCCTGTATCGCGCACTGGCAAGTCAAGGCAAAGTCAGGGACTTATCTCTTATCGCTCACAACTCGCGTTATCCGCGTTCGGAATATGCTTTGCTTTCCCCTGCTGCCAGCTGGATCACATTTGAGATGCTTAGTCAGTTGTCGGCACCGGATCGGGTCGTCCCCAGCAATCGTCGCAAAATCGCCTGGAAAACCGGCACCAGCTATGGTTACCGGGATTTCTGGGCAGTTGGTGTAAGCGCAGACTACACGGTGGCAGTGTGGGTCGGTCGTCCTGATGCCAGCCCGATAGTCGGATATCTGGGAGCAACACGCGCCGCGCCTTTGATGTTTGACGTATTTGACTTACTTCCAGCTGATGCACATAGTCTCGCTTTACCTGCTCAGGTCAAGCCAGTACAGATCTGCTGGCCTGGTGGCGTGGCACACCAAAATACTCCTGACAGGGCTTGCCATACACAATTATCAGCCTACACCCTCAATGGCATGACCCCACCCACAATGCACAGTCAGGGACATTTTGTGACAGACCCCGGCTGGCCTGACGACCTTGCCAGCTGGCTGGCACAAAACAATACCCCCACACAACAGGCTGGCAACGACCAGATCCGCATTATTCAGCCACGCAGTGGTCAGCATTATTATCGTCAGCAGGTTACAAAGATAGAGTTAACGGTGTCGGGGGGAGGTGATCCGCAAGGTAATGCGGTTCGCTGGTATATCAATCATGAACCGTATAGCTCAACCACGCTGCCTTTGTCTGATTATCAGGGCAATGTGGTGATCACGGCTTGCTTTGCTGAACACTGTGACCAGCAGAATATCGTCATACATCCCTGAATGGGCACTGTATTACTGCATCGCGGTTTTTAAGTAGCCCACCACAGTGTGTAAATCAACCAGGCGTTGTTGCGCTTCTTCTTTGCTTATTCCCTGGATGGCCTCATAATCATCAAGGAAAATAGCACTGTCATAATCACCTGTTGTGGCGTTTTTAACGTACACCAGTACGTAGCAATAACGCAAAATGGAATCCAGATAGCGGAAGAATTCGATGTCGTCGGCGCTGAGCTCCGGTTTTACCCCGCTACCAAGCCGATTAATAAACACCTGTTTAACATAAACACTTTGACTTCCCTTTATGTACTTAACAACACCGTAACAGCCACTGTTATTTATTGATTCAGAGAAGATATCTGCGACTGGAAGTAAGTCTGGCTGATGCATAATCCCGTTCCTGATAACATTAGTTTCATATAATGTTAGAACAAAATTACAAAATGACTATAAAATGACATTAATAAAACCCCAAAAGAGTGCGTAAGCCCCCTTTTGGGGAAAGTTTAACCTGGCTGTGAGGCTACTACATTAAGTGTGTTGCCTGCGTCTGTTAGACACTGCGAGTTGCCAGCGCCGGAGACACTCTGGCCGCCATCCAGGCAGGCTGACACACTGCCAGTTGACCAACAATCAGAATAACCCCTGCGACCTGAAGTAAATAAATAACGGGTACTGGTGCCATATCAAAGTGATTAACCAGCTGAACATTCGCAAGCAGCGCACAGATCACACCTAACACAATGCCGATAAAGGTCACAATCGCATTTTCTGTCATACAATAACGCAAAATGTCTCCCCGACTGGCGCCCAGTGCCCTACGCGTACCTATTTGTTTGCGACGCTTTACAATAGTAAAACGCGCCTGACCAAAAATTCCCAACAATGTCAGGAGCACCAGCCCTACAATGACCCAGTACAGAGTCTTGATCGCCGCAGTCTCGGATTTGAACTTATCTTCACGCATCTGCTGATAGTCCATCACTTTATCCAAATGGCGACCCGGTGTCTTCATAAGCAGCTCTACGACTTGTAGTTTTGCCAGCTCAAGATCCCCTGCCCGGGCGCGCACCAGGACCTTATAATTGTTGCTGATGTGTCGTAACGGAACCAATACCGTATTGGCATGGGAGTACCAGCCTGGCCAGACAGATTTCAACTCTTTGACCACGCCCTTCACAATATAAGGTTCATAGTTCAAATACACAGTAGTGCCCAATATCGCACGCCAGTCATCTGGGTAAAAGCGCTCTGCAAACCCTTTAGACACAATCGCTTGTGTGACATTTGCACTAAAATCTATCGAGTCTTGTACCTCACCTTCTGTCGGTGCCTCACCTGCAATTAACTCCAGCCCCATCGTGTCGATGGCATGCTCATCTCCGGTGTAGTAACCCGTGTAGATATTCATGTCTTCATCAGTTGGACCTAACCCGGTCAGTGCATAGCTACCCCAGTCGCTCAAAGGAAATGCATTCATGACAGTCACATTTTCAACACTGGATAAGCTACGAATATCCCTTAAATCCTGTTTAACCAGCGCGATCATTTCTTCCGGTTCACTGCTTTGTACATTGGTCTGAAATGTGAAAATCACGTCCTCATCCAGTCCACTTGGCTCAATTAGCAGAGCTTCCTTTTGGATGATCAGATATACCGCATTCACCAATATCGTAAAAGTCACAGCAATTTGCAGTATCAATAATAGCGGCGCTGATTTAGCACGCCACAGTGTGTTCAGTATCGGTTTTAAATCATTCATTGTCTGGCTCCTATAAGCTCTTCAATTGAGCTGAAGGCTGAGTTTGCGCTGCCCGATAGATTGGCCACAAGCCAAACAAAGTGCTACTGAGCACCGCCAGTACAACGGTCATCACTACCAGTGGCAAGCTCATCTGCATTAGGCCCGCGGGCAAGTGTGCAAAGATATCGGCGGTTATTCGCAGACCCAGTTGTGCCAGAGCCAACCCCAAAAACCCACCCAGGACGCCAATCAGTACAGTTTCACAACCGAACTGCATTGCAATGTGCTGCTTACTGGCCCCTACAGCTCTGCGTAAGCCAACCTCTGCGCCTTTGCCATAAAACTTTATCAGCATCAGGCCCATGCAATTGAGCAGACAAGCCACAAGAAATGCAGCGGCTAGCCAGACAGCAATAAAGTCGTCGTCTTCGACCACATGGTCTTCAATGAGCGACTCAGTGATATTGAAAATCTTACTCAGATTCTCCCGCGCAAATCGCCCACCACTTTTTTGCTCTTCCACATAAGCATTAATATAATCCATGTAGTCGCCGCGTTGCGTAGCCGCTTCCAGTTCAACCCAATAGCGGATCCATACACACTCAGATGCCAGGAAAGTTTCCAGTGTGCCATCACCCAATGGCGCCCAGCATTGCCAGCCCATTTCGCCTTTCGACAACAGATTGTTGTTGACCTGAAATTGAAAAGGGGTGAACAAAGGGAAGGGCAAATTATGCGCGTGATGTGGCCCGTGAAATACCTGAGGAAGAGGTGACCAGCTGTCAATTACCCCGACTATTCTTGCCAGGTGTTTTCCGATAAACACGTGCTGTCCGACTGAGTTAGCACCCGAGAATAGCCGGTCGTTGGTTTGTCTGTCCAGGATCACCAATGCAGCCCCTTCCCGGTCCGCTAGATCTGACCAGGGAGCACCATATAAAAATGGCACATTAAACATGGCGAAAAAATCATTATTGACGGAATTAAAGCGCAACATTTTGGCTTCTTTGTCGGTCTGACTTTCACTGCGCACCATACTTTTGTACATCACCGCAGCACTTTGCCGTAGACCCTTGCTGTCCTCTAGCAAATTCATAGTATCCATATAAGTCAGCATAGGTGGGATCACTTCCTCCCCTTTCGCCAGCTGATACGCTTTATCCGGGCTCCAGCTACTGAGACGCACGGAGAAAACCCGATCACTTTTTTCGGGTAAGGGATCTTGGGCCATCATAATGCTGACGGTCGAGGTGATCATGGTGGCCGCAATGCCCATCGCGATCGTGCCAATCATCAGAACACTTAACAACGGCGTTTTTTTGAGACTGAGCCAGGCAAGCTTGAAGTAGTAACCGATTAACATGCCCACCTCCCCGGGACAGACTGGTTAGGGGATGTAATAGGTACAAACAAGGTTGATCGATTTGAATTGAATCGCATACTTATTCCTTTATTATTTTAATTATATTTCCTTTAAATTCAGGTCACATCATGTGACCTGAATTTTAAACACTGCGTGTCGCCAGCGCCGGCGAAACACGCGCAGCTTGCCATGCTGGCTGAAACACTGCACATTGACCAGCAAACAGGATGATCACTGCACCTACCGTCAAATAGTTAGCCGGTACCGGCGCAAGACCAAAATAGCTCACCAGCTGCGTATTGACCAAAACAGCACAGAGTATGCCAATGACCACGCCAACCAGGGTCACAATGAAATTCTCTAACATATAATAACGCAACACCTGAAACTGATTAGCCCCCAGCGCGCGACGGGTGCCAATTTGCTTACGGCGCTTCAGAATAGCGAACCGGGCCTGCCCAAAAATGGCCAGCATAGTCAGGATCAATAACCCCACTAGGACCAGTTGCAACGTTTGCAACTCAGCAACGTCTGTTCGGTAGCTTTCCTCTCGGATCTGACTAAACGGTTTGAGTTTATCGATTTGCCTGCCAGGCGTCATCAGCAGCAAACCTTTAACGTCCAATATGGCCTGTTCGAGCGCAGCCGGTTTTGCTTTTACCATGATGCCCACTTTGTCCCGAACTTCAAATGTGGGGGACAATACAGCATGATCAAAGAGTCGCCAAAAGCTCCAGACCGCCTTGAGGTCGTCCACAACACCAATCACCTGCTGTGGTTCATTATGCACATACAGAGTCTTACCGAGCACATCGCGCCAGCTATCAGGATGCAATGTTTGAGCGAGCGCTCGGGAAATCACAACTTTCCCGCCAGGCTGTGCGCCAAAAAAAGAGTGCGAGACATCACTTCTTTCAAACCATTGGCCTGCGACTAGTTGCAAATCCAGAGTATCGAGGCTGTCATAGTTACTGCCGTAATAACCGCTCGAGGTGAGCTTATCTTCATCAGCCGGGCCATAACCAATATCAACAGAACGACCATACCCACTCAGGGGCACAGAGGTCACAGGGATGGCATTATCGACACTGTCCAGGCCTTTAATATCGCGTATTGCTTGCTCAAACTCAGCAACTCGGGCTTCCCCGCTTTCCTGTAAGTTGATAAACAAAGAAAACACCTGCTTTTCGTTAACGCCACTGGGCGCTGTCACTTTTTCGTGCTTTTGCATCACCATATAAACGGCATTGACGAAAATGGTAAATGTCACGGCTATTTGTAACACCAGCAGCATAGGAGACGTTTTACTGTGCCAAAGAGATTTAAGAATGACGGTAAAATCCTTCATGACTTGCTCCTACAAACTCTTAAGCTGACTGGATGGCTGGATCTGCGCTGCACGATAGATTGGCCACAAACCAAATAACACGCTAGTCACGACGGACAGAATCAGTGTCATCAGCATGATCTTCAGATCCATTTGCATAATGGTGACATTGAGATAGGTGAATATTTGCTGGATTAGCTGCAAACCCAGTTGCGCAAACATCAGGCCCAGTACGCCCCCTAAAAGACCAATCAGAAATGCCTCACACAGGAACTGCCAGCAGATGTCGTTACGACTGGCTCCCACGGCCCGTCGTAGCCCTATTTCACTGCCTTTACCATAAAACTTCGTCATCATCAGGCTCATACAATTGAGCAAACAGGCCAGTAAAAAGGCAAACGCCAGCCACACTGCCATGTCATTTTCGTTACTCAGCACCTCAGCCCAGCGCAGGTATTCGTCAATGGTGAATAATCGACTGAGGTTTTCTCTGGCAAACCGCCCTGCGGATTTTTGCTCATCAACATAGGCATTGATAAAATCCATGTAGTCAGCTCTGTCTTCCGCTGACTCCAGCTCAGCCCAGTAAAACAGCCAAATACAATCAGACGCGATGAAGACACTAAAATCGACATCTTCAACGTCTTGCCAGCACGACCAGGTTACGTCGTTATGAGAAAAAATTTGTTGGTTAATCTGATATTCCAGCGGCACAAACAGCGCCTCTGGGTCCTGATATACCTGGGAGGATAAATAATAGAACCTCGGAATTGGAAACCAGTCATCCATCACACCGACAATTTGCATCAATGACTCGCCCAACACTATATGACGGCCCACCGAGTTGGCTCCCCCAAACAGCTCATCGTTCAGGGCTTTGGTGATCACAACCACAGGATTACCTGAGCTATCATCCTGTTCAGACCAGGCGTTACCATATAAAAAGGGCACCTGGAACATAGAAAAGAAGTCGTTATGGGTGCTGCGTATCATACGCATTTGTGCATCACGGCGGTTTTGCTCTTCGGCCCGGCTCATTATTTTAAACAACCCGATGGCCGTTTCCTGTTTCGCCTTCGCAGCCGCTTTGAGTCCTCGAACATCCCGGTAAGAGACCATGGCAGGGATCTCTTCCTGGCCATCGACCATCAGATATGGCTGATCAGGACCCCAGGAACTTAGTTGCACGGTAAACAGTCGATCACTTTTCGCTGGCAGGGGATCTTTGGTCATCATATAACTCACGGTATATGTCACCATCGCTGCAGCAATCCCCAAAGCGATAGTGCTCACCATAAGCACACTCAGCAATGGCGTTTTGCGTAAGCTGAGCCATGCCAGCTTAAAATAATAACTCAACATATGTGTTCCTAAGCAATCGCCTGCTCTGGGGCAAGACGCTCACTCAGCACACCGTCTTTAATCTCTATGATCCTTTGTGCCTGACTGGCCTGCTCCGTGTCGTGTGTCACCATCAAAATACTCGTGCCTTTGGCGTTGATATCTTTAAGCAGGGACATAATGCCATCAGCCATTTTTGAATCCAGGTTGCCCGTGGGTTCATCCGCCAGCAAAAATGCCGGGCTGCCCGCCAATGCACGTGCGATTGCAACACGCTGCTGTTGACCACCAGAGAGCTGTTGTGGGTAATGGTCTTTTCGACTTGCCAGACCGACCTGCTGCAAAGCGTCCATAACACGCTGTTTGCGCTCACTGGCGCTAAAGCTGCGATAGCGCAGTGGCATTTCAACATTGTCGAATAAATTCAGTTCAGGGATCAGATTAAAGCCCTGAAAGATAAAACCGATTTTCTCATTTCTTAAGCGCGACTTTTGCTTATCGGACAGGCCTGTGACATCGTTACCATCGAGCAAATACTGCCCTTCGCAGTATTCTTCCAGTAATCCAGCAATGTTCAGAAAGGTTGTTTTACCTGAACCTGAAGGACCAATAACAGCAACAAACTCGCCCTGCTGAACTTCCAGGTCAAATGGTTGCAGCGCTTGAGTTTTTACCGTGTCCGTGTAATAAGCCTTCGCCAGTTTTGACATTTTAAGCATTAAAATTTCCTTATGGATTGTCTTTATTCTTGTAATTCAGGTGCCTGTTAACTCCCACAGCGACAGACACACAAGACATGCCTGCCCTCAGGACAACGCGCTGGCAGCTTAAGGAGCTTATGTCTAAAATTAAGCGCGTACGCGATCCGCCAGCAAACTCAAGAAGGTACACAAAAAAACATTTAAAGTCACGTTTTTTAAACGTTCCGTTAAACTAAAGATGTCTCTGATTTTATCTACTACATTTGTTGTAGGTGTTTGAAAGTAATAATTAAGCGTATTTTTAGGCGCTTAAATTTGTTAACAAAACAAAGTGCTGCTCACCCGCTTGCCGCACACATAGTTTTTCGCTTATTTGACTTGTCTAAACGAGGGAAACATGACCGATATTATTGAGCCATTCGTACATTACCTGAACCAATTACAAACAATACTGCAACGCGACGACATCAAGGATGAGCTGCTTATGCGTCGTCTAAGCCCGGACATGTTTCCCCTTCACCAGCAGGTTTCAACCGCCGCCGCACTGTCGCTACGATGCTGCTGTCCTTTGTTTAACAGAGAAGTCGTGAACTTTAAGCGACCCATTGTGAGCATCACAGACTTACAAGAAGAACTGGACGACACCCTGGACTACCTGACGCAATTACAAGACACCTCGTTGGATTCGATGCCCACAAGCATTACTTTTGTCGCAGGGTTTACCAATCATACTCTGGAGCCTGACAAGTACTTTCAGCTTTACGCCTGGCCTAACTTTTTATTCCACTTCTCAATGGCATACGCAATATTGCGCGCCGCAGGCATCCCCCTGGGCAAAGGCGACTTTGATGGCTTCCATCGCTACCCGGCTGGCTTTTCATTTCCCTCCTGAGCAGTGCGGATGAGTCAGCAAAGCTTGGAATGATGTAGTTCAGGCAACCAGCCGTGTGCACGAACAGCACATCTGCTGGCTCTCGGGTCACCCTTCCCTGTCGACCCGAAAGACCGTTAACCTCTCTAAAGTTATGATCTTGTTTGCCGATACGTGTCTAACTTTAAGTAACAAGGATAAGGTTATTTATGAAGCTACACTTTCACACTTACCCCAACCGGACAGATCACCTCTCTGATCGACAAGTACGCAGTACTCAGGAACTACAAACGACAGAGCACGCAGCGATTGTTGACTCAGGAACCCCTCTCACTGACGAGCACTTAAAAGCACTGCTACCAGACACCCCGAGCCATCCGGCCTCGCCTTTCACTTACCCAAGACCCAGCGCAGAACGTTCTGATTATTTTGGTTTTAAGCGTTTTCATATTGTCAGCCAGCACAGTGCCGACACGGAACAAGGTCAGCTGAGTAAAGAGTATGCTTATGGCGATCTGAACGACACAGAGGACATCAATGCGTTTCTCGCCCAACTTGACCGTCTGTCACCCGAGCAAAGGAATAAACTTGAGCACATCAAGCCCAGCAAGTCCCTGCTGTCCATCGCTGAACGGCTAGATGATGAAGCGCTGTCTCAACTTGCAGATATATTAATAGACGCTGGCAGCACCCCTGTTTTTGCTGAACAAAGACGAAACGAGGTCCCAGATCAACTCGTCGATGCACTCGCAGCTTTGTCTGATGACGTGCTGGGAGATACCATTGCAACCCTTGCCAGTCTGCGCGAACAAGGTGCAAGCTATCGGGCCCCGGATTCACCAGTTAGCCTTGATGAACATGGCCAGGAGCATCTGCTCATGACCTCATATGACCGCGAGAAATTCTGGAAACACAAATTCAGTCAACCCGTGGAAGAGGTTGAGCTGCTACACACCTTCAGTGATTTACTGATCAGCGGTAAGTTCAAAGGAGAAGATCTCAGTACGCTGAATACCCATCTGCAACAAAGTACCTTTGAGCAAAGCCGCGGCATCCTGGATATGGCCACGGTCATTAAACCTTTTGAGAAGCACAGCATGCTCGAGATGCTGGATGAAGCTGATAAGGACAGTGAGCCGAATATCTTTGCTTACCTGAGTCAGCAAGTCGACCTGTCTGCTCACCGTCAGTACTACCAGAGCGAAAACAACGACATGGTGGTGCAACAAGACCTGCCGCCAAGTGACTCTGATCGTGGGCGTCTCTATTCTGATATTTTGACCGCTTATGATGAATATGGACTGGGATGGATCAATGATGCACTGGAGCATGTGGCAGATACGCCGCCACAAATTCAACGACAACTGTGGAGTCAGCTACTGGATGATGCAGCGCAATTTGAAGATCAGTTT
Source organism: Pseudoalteromonas rubra (assembly GCF_000238295.3). Taxonomy (NCBI): domain Bacteria; kingdom Pseudomonadati; phylum Pseudomonadota; class Gammaproteobacteria; order Alteromonadales; family Pseudoalteromonadaceae; genus Pseudoalteromonas; species Pseudoalteromonas rubra. The sequence goes on along the minus strand of NZ_AHCD03000027.1, from coordinate 319,512 downwards.
ATCCGCTCAGATGCGTTGGAAAGCTGGGCCAATCAAGCAATCAATCCAATTTTACAAGCATTTCATGATCAACAGATTGAGCGTATTCGCGAATTTAACAGTGAACGTGAAATACCTGATTACCTGGGTAACCTCACTTACTTTGGCAGTATGCGTCAAGCGACTATCTCGTCTGTTGATACAACACAGTCCACTCACGGTGGTGCCGTCAGCAATAATCACTCTGTTGAAGAATAACAAGAGCACAGTGAATGCGCCTTTGTTTGTCGGGCGCACAGTGCAAAGGTTGCAGCCAAATCTAATTAGGATATGATACCGAAAACTTAGCCAAGCTCATTACACTAATAACTCACAGAGCATGATGTATGACCAAAAGATTTTTCACTCTGATACTGCTAATAACGGTATTCGTTTCCCAGGCGTGGGCTACAACCTTTAAACTCGACAGACATAGGGTAGTTCTGGATCAGGACATGCGCCGCGGCGAACTGCGCATTTATAACACCTCAGATAGCCTGCAAAGCTACCGGATATCGCTTATCGATATGCAAATGGATAAAGAAGGCATATTGAAGTTTGCACAGCAGTATGAGTTTTCTGCCAAGCCTTACTTACGAGTCGGGCCACGTGTTGCCAAAGATGTTTTGCCCAAACAATTTCAAAAAGTTCGGCTAATGAAAAAAGGCAAAATCCCGGAAGGAGAGTTTCGTGCCCACCTCATGGTTGAAGCACTCAGTGGTGATGACCCGACCGAGCAAAGTGGCGCTATTCAGGTTAAAGCCAATTACAAGGTTGTCATTCCCGTTTTCATCAAAAACACGTCCTCAGTCACTGAGCTGTCGATTAGCGACATTACATTCAGTAAAGATGCCAGCAACCTGATAGTCAGACTGAACAAACAAGGTCCGGGGCATACCAGTGCAAACCTGGTCGTCAAAGAGGCAGAAGAAGAACTGTTTCGGGTGAATCAATTCAGCTTATACCCAGAGCTCAGTCAACGAGATATGACACTACCGATTGAATATAAAGAGGTTGCCAGCAAAAAATTGACAATTCAGCTGGAAGATGTGGAATCTAAAGAACCGCTAAAATCACTCGACATCACCATCACAGAGGACCTGCTGAAGTAATGGCTGTCGGCTTATTGACTGGCGTATGGTTAGTCGCGTCTGCGCAAAGTGTCGATACATTGACATATCTGAAGCAGCAGCAACGCCAGGCCGGTCAATTTAATGGGGTCAGTATCAATTTATTGGCGCCCATGACGTTTCCCCAGCTAAAACAGACACCCGCAACCTGGGATGGGGCTTTTTGTAAGGCCAATGGCAAAAAAAATAAAAAAGCCGTAAAAAAATCACTTTGTCCGGGCCTAAGAGGCTACAAAGCAGAGTTTGAAATTAGCGGTGAGCCCAGAAGCTACGTGAACATACACGTTTTTGGCAATGAAACCAAACAAGGTCTTACCTTTACCGTACAGAATAAATCAGGAGGCTTTAGTAAGCGCGTAAGAATAAAAAAAAGTGGAGTTGGCACATTTAGTGCAGGAGGTATTGTAACGCTCAGTAACGCTCATGAAACAGGCAGCGGCGAATACGCATTCAGCTACACAGTTACTGCGCTATATCAATAATAATTAAGGAAATAAACAATGTTTAAAAAAGCCTCCAGCACACTTGCACTGTTAGTTATGAGTTTTGGTTCAGCCGCAGCGACTTATCAGGTTGATGTTAACCTGGTGGTTGAGCGCGCACCACTGCAAATTGCACAAACAACCGCTATGAGCTTTCCTGAGCTTTTGGTAAACGAAGCGTCGAAAAACGGTGACTCTTGTTACGCCATAGAAACCCCAATGCCAAACCCAATCGCATCCGCCCTGTGTAACGATGCCAACGTTGGCGGTAAACGCGCCACTTTCACCGTATCAGGCACGCCTCACGCACAAGTTGTCTACACATTTTCCGCGCCAGATCAGACGCAGGATGGACTTCGCTTTACCATGGCTGACATGACAGCAGGTGCTCAACTGGATAACGCAGGTGAAGCCAGCGTCTCATTCGCTGCCAGCATTGTACTGGACGATAAAGACGTCGCAATCAATGCACCTGGTACCAAATCATTTAGCTATGACTTTGTTGCAGCTTACCAGTAATATCACTAAGTTCCCTTAAAGGCCCGGCCCAGCCGGGCCTTTACCATGCAGTATCTATACGTTTTATTCTTTCTATTGTCATTTTTTTGCACGCACACTTCAGCCCGGGAAGTAGGCGATATTGCGGACTTTGTGTTTGCGGATCTGTATGTCGACCAGCAGAACTTTCCCGAAGGGGCAGAATTACTCACCGACAACTACGAAGATTATTATTTATCCCAGAATAATCTCAATGCCCTGCTCGTTAGCCACCTCATTATAGACCCGTCAGGCAAACGCTTGTCCGGTGAACTCTGGGGTGAGAAAATCGATATTGAACTGGATGAAACACACTGGGTTACGTTAGATGGAGAGCCTCATATCCAGCTTGACATGCTGGCGGCACTCGGCATTGAATCAGACTTTAATACGCGCACTCAGGTGCTGGTTTTTGACACCCGGGAAAGACACCCCAGCTCACAGGAAAAAAAACGCGAGGCACGAAAAAATATCCTTGCTGCAATGCAGCGAAAACGCGCCAACCAGCTTGTTTTGAACGACCAGTATCAATGGTACACAGCACCTTATGTCGATGTGCAACTGTCTGCATCGGATAGCAAACAAAATTCCAGCGCTTCAGCCTATGTTTCTGTTAATCAGGATTTAGCGCACCATCAGGCACAAATCATATTCACAGACTCTGACAACGATAAACGCAATGGGCGCTTTCAGCTCTCCCGCAGTCTCACAGAGCTCAGCGAATATCAGTTTGGCGATTTGCAGGGTATCACAGGCGCACTGCTGCAAACCGGCGGAAGCGGTCTGGGCGTGCAATATGGGGCGACGCACAGCAGCGCGAGTAAACCTCTCATCATCCAGGGCTATGCGGAACCTGGCAGTGACGTCGAGCTCTATCGCAATGATGTGCTATTTGACCTGGTGCGGGTAACAGCCAATGGTCAGTACCGCTTTCGGCCGCTCCAGGTGTTTAACTCGAATCACAGTTATCACTTGATGATCCAGTCGCCAGACGGAAAACGCGTTCGCCGGGCAGTCACCCATCAGGCGCACTCTGGCTATAAACCCGGGCAGTGGTATACCAACTTAACGGCCTACACAACCAAAGCATCAATACTCAAAAAAAGACGTTTTAACCCACAGGAAAAATACTTCAACTCACAATTGAACTATGTCGCCAGTGCCCGGGACGAAATAAACCTTGGTGGCGAATGGCTGGAAAACCCCCGCCAGAAAACATTCTTATGGTATCTGGGCTGGGAGCGGGCAAATAGAGCAACCGATGCCAAATGGAGCCTCAAAGCGGGCGGACATGAGCAGTTCCACTATGATCTGAAATGGCTGACCCCACTGAGTACCACACAAACTTTAAGCCTTGCGTCCCAGCGTGGTTATGGTCAGTTTGGTAAGGAAAATATCAATACGCTGAATTATGAGCAGACATTCAATCGCTGGCAGCTTAGTTCAACTTTAGGCCTCAGCCAGATAAATGAATTACATTATAAATCTGTTGATGGCTACCTCAGCTACCAGGCCGACTCAGGCAGTGTCAGCACAAACGTCAGTCAAATTAGGGGAGATGACGCGCATGAGCAGCAATACTCTATGATTGGTAGCCTGTTTGGCAATTGGGGCAGAGCGAGGTTTAATTGGAACAAGTCAACCGGCTTGTTTGAACAACATTCACTGGCGCTCAGTTACGCCAATCAGTTCAACGGCTATCACGGCTCTTTGCAACTGCGCCGCTCCTTCACTCAGCGCCGTAATGCCACGTCTTTTACATTGTCAAAAACCTTCGATGCGATGGCTGTCAATGCCAGTGCCACCTACCATGAAAGCAATGGCTGGCAATTTGGCTTGTCTTGCTCATTTTCGTTTTACGGTTCAAGACCGCTTAGCACCATCAGCAGCCAAAGTGGTCGACAGAGCAGCTCTGTCAAACTGCGCGCGTTTTATGATCGTAATAACAATCAACGTTTTGATGAACAAGACCAGTATTTACCTGATATTGCCGTGATGATGCATGGCAACAAGGTTGACACTGTTTCTCATCCACAAGCCAGAACAGTGCTTCACCTACCCGCAAATCGTCCTGTGACACTGGAAGTAGAACACAATGAGTTGGACGTCCTGTACTTACAACCTCAGTTTGGACTCATAGAAGCCGACCTGCATCCAGGTGCTCAGCCCATTGTTGACGTCCCTTTTCACCTGCAATTCGAAGCTGAGGGCATCATTTCCCTGCGTAATGACGACGGCAAACTTGCAGACCTCACTGGCCGGGTGGCGCTGCAACTGACCCGAGAAACCAGCGGTGAACAAACCATCATCTACACAGAATCAGATGGCTTTTTCTTTTTTGACAAGTTAAAGCAGGGAAAATATCACCTAGAAGTCTCTCCACACTACTTGGCCCAAAAAACGCTTACCTGTGACCCTTGCCAGTTACGCTTTACGCTGGATGAAAACAGCGAACAGCTGGTCATACTGGATGATTTGACACTGTTTCCAACTCCCCCAACGCAACCCAAAAGCTAACGCTTACGCCAACTAAACTGACGCCGATAGGCACTGGGTGTCATACCTGTTTGTGCTTTAAAAAACTGATTAAAGTAGGCTGCACTGACAAAGCCGCATTGTTGTGCCACCACCCCAATAGGCCGATGCTCAGTTGCCAGTAAATGCTGGGCACGCTGACAGCGCAGTAGCGCGCAATATTGAGAAAAAGAACAGCCAAGTTCTTGCTGAAACCACCGTTTTAACGTCGCAGTGCTGACATTGATATGCGCTGCACACTGAGCCTGACTGGGTGGATTGTCAACCTGACTGGCAATGAAGGCCTGAACACGCGCTAACCGTTCTGAGATACGCGAATGAGCAAGCCGGATCCCTTTGGCAGGACGGGCGCGCAGCTCCGTCAGTATCTCACATAGCAAAGTCAACCGACCAACCGGGCTTGCCTTGTGAAGCGCCAGACACTGTTCACGCACCTGCTCAGCAGCATCCCGACTGAAGACCAGCCCACTTTCAATACGCTCAAGCCAGCCTTGCAAGTCTGCCAGCTCCGCAATGGCGCAGTCCAATAGTGCCTTAGGCCATAGCACGACCACAACCAGCTCAGCCGTATCATTGGGTGCCTGACTGTCCCAGGTATGGGGCACTCCGGGTGCCACCAACGCCAGGTCAATGTCATCAAATTCATGAATGGCAGTACCGATAAATCCACTGCCCTGTGCTCCGATAGTCAGGATCAGTTCGAAGCAATCATGCTGATGCCACTCAAACATGACCTTTTGTTTTTCGATGTATTTAACTTGTACAGATTGATTCAGTGCAAATCGGATCGGTACGGGTTTTCCGGTATTGACGGTCAATTGGAGCCAATATATATAAACAATGAGCTAATAACTAAAATATTAAGTGGTTAGTTTGGCAAAGTAAACGCTCTCTTTTGTACCTGGATGTAACGATGAATTTTGTTTTTGATTTAGATGGCACGACCGTATTCCAAGCCCAACGCATGCATGACGACATAAGGGATGGCCTGTTAGCACTTGAGCGCAGTGGTGGCAACGTATACTTCGCCACAGCCCGACCACTAAGAGATACGCTCCCCGTCTTCCCTGAGTGCTTCTGGCACCACCCTATTATTGGCTGCAATGGCGCTATGTTCAGTCAAAACAAAGCGGTGGTCAAAGCACACAGCTTCGACCCGGCTCAGGTGGGAGCCTTACTTGCTTGGCTCGACAACCACCAGATAGCGTATTTATTTGACGGCCACTGGCAGTATGCCATCTCCGATAAGCCTCATCATTTTCATCAGCATGTGGCCGAGCTCGGTGTCCCGCCAGGCTGCAATCAGACCCTAAGACATGAGCCCATAGTCAAACTCCTGATCCTGGAAGATGAGCATCATGATCAGGTCAAGCTCATGTGCGAGCAGACCCTGAACAGCTTTGAAATCTATCATCATAATGGCCACCATTGTTTTGATCTGGTGCCCGCACGCAGCAACAAGCTCACAGCGCTGCTAGAGCTTGGCCTGAATATGCAGCAAACCGTGTGTTTTGGTAACGATGTCAACGACATTGCAATGCTGGAAGCCGCCCAGCAAGCTTATGTTGTCGGTGAACAGATCACACCGAATTGTGAGTACGTTCAATTAACCGAGCAAACAGTCGCGTTGAGCCTACACCAGTTAGCAAATAATCTTTGTGTATAAACCCGCACCTTGCTCCCCCCCTGCCGCGATTTAATGCTAAAATCGCGGCAATTGAATTTAATGAGCACCCCTTATGCTGTCTTGTAACAACATCACCATGCAGTTTGGCGCTAAGCCACTGTTTGAAAATATCTCGGTTAAATTTGGCGACGGTAATCGCTATGGTCTGATCGGCGCCAATGGCTGTGGTAAATCAACCTTTATGAAGATCCTCAGCAAAGAGCTTGAAGCCAGCGCAGGTAACGTGTCTTATGACCCGAATGAGCGCATTGCCAAGCTGAACCAGGATCAGTTTGCCTACGAAGAATTCTCAGTGGTCGATACCGTTATCATGGGCCACAAAGAGCTGTGGGAAATCAAACAAGAACGTGACCGCATTTATGCTTTGCCGGAGATGAGTGAAGAAGACGGCATGAAAGTGGCGGATCTGGAAACCCAATTTGCCGAAATGGATGGGTATGCGGCTGAAGCCAAAGCGGGTGAGCTGCTGTTAGGCGTGGGCATTCCGACAGAACAACATTACGGACCTATGTCAGAAGTGGCTCCGGGCTGGAAACTGCGAGTGCTGCTGGCACAAGTACTGTTTGCCGAACCGGACATCATGCTGCTCGACGAACCAACCAACAACCTCGACATCTATACCATCAAGTGGCTGGAAGATGTACTAAACCAGCGCGACTGCACCATGATCATCATCTCGCACGACCGTCACTTCCTGAATTCTGTGTGTACGCATATGGCTGATATCGACTACGGCGAGTTACGCATTTACCCGGGCAACTACGACGAATATATGCTTGCAGCCACTCAGGCGCGGGAACGTCTGCTAGCTGACAACGCTAAGAAAAAAGCCCAGATAACTGAACTTCAACAGTTTGTATCACGCTTCTCGGCAAACGCTTCAAAAGCGAAGCAGGCTACATCGCGTGCCAAGCAAATTGACAAGATCCAGCTGGAAGAAGTTAAAGCGTCGAGCCGTCAGAATCCGTTTATTCGCTTCGAACAGTCCAAACAGCTATTCCGGAATGCACTGGAGCTGGAAACCCTGTCACAAGGCTATGAAGACGTGCTGTTCAGCGGCCTCAATGGCCTGGTTGAGGTGGGTGAAAAAGTCGCGATCATCGGTGAAAACGGCGTGGGTAAAACCACCCTGCTGAATACCCTGGCTGGCCGCATGGCGCCAAAATCGGGGGCGTTTAAATGGTCAGAAAATGCCAACATTGGTTACTATGCTCAGGATCACGCGGACGAGTTCGAGAAAGACCTGGACCTGTTCCAGTGGATGGAGCAATGGCAACAGGAAGGTGACGACGAGCAGGTGGTTCGCGGTTTCCTCGGTCGTATGTTGTTCTCGCAAAACGACATTAAGAAATCAGTGAAAGTGATTTCCGGAGGTGAGCAGGGCCGAATGCTGTTTGGCAAACTGATGATGCACAAGCCAAACATTCTGCTGATGGATGAGCCAACTAACCACATGGACATGGAGTCTATCGAATCACTGAATATGGCACTGGAGCAATACGAAGGCACCTTGTTCTTCGTATCGCACGACCGCCAGTTCGTCTCCTCTTTGGCGACTCGTATCTGGGAAATCAAAGACGGTCAGATCATTGACTTCCAGGGCACCTACGACGAGTACCTGGCAAAACAGGCCGCAGAGCAATAAAGAGGATTGTCTGGCCGCGCCCTGCGGCCAGACGCTCCACACAAATAACGTGTTTCTTTTGCATTTTCACCTTGTTTCCTATTTCATCTCTGTCTGGTAGTTCAGATAAAAATAAGTACTAGATTCAGAATTTTGCGTGCAATTTCATAGCCTAATCGTTCTAAAATATTTCTATTTTCATCACTTTGTAAAAATTCGCTAGGATTTCTCCTCTCCAGGTTAGGCATGATGAAGCCGTCTTTTTTACAGGAAAAATAATGATGAAAGCGACTCTTCCCTATTCCACCAGCTTACTGCTACTGGCCAGTACACCCGCGTTAGCCGGCAAACCTCTTACGCCCATTGAACCCATCATGGTGACTGTCCCGACGGGCAGCTTTGACATGGGCAGTACAGAAAGCGAAAACAGTCAACCTGTCCATACTGTTACCCTGCCCGAGTTTAGCCTGGGGAAATACGAGGTCACCGTCAGAGAGTATCGACGCTTTATTGAGGCCACCGGCTTTCAAGCTCCGCAGGCGTGCTATCATCAGCTGGACAACTGGTTCATCGGCAACACGCCCGGCAGCTGGGATAATAACAGCTTGACTCATAATGAGTTTCAGCCTGCTATTTGCGTAAGCTGGGCAGGCGCAAAAGCCTATGTTGACTGGCTGGCAAAAACGACCGGGAAACCCTACCGTTTGCCCAGTGAAGCAGAATGGGAATATGCGGCACGCGGCGCTGCCACAAGTCGGTTTTATTTTGGCAATGACCCGAAACACCCTTCTGTCTGTCAGTATGAGAACACCGCCGACCTGAGTGGCGAAGATGAGCTGCAACGCACCACTAACAGCTCTTATGTCAATTTCGTTGATGGCTTTGCCGATTGTGTTGATCATGCGACCTATGCCAGCGTCGTCGGCATGTACAAACCAAACCCTTATGGTCTGCATGATATGCTGAGCAATGTTGCAGAGTTTATGGGTGATTGCTACGAAGACAACTACAATAATGCCTACCCCGATGGTCGCACATTCCTGTCAGAACAATGTGAAACGCGCGCTACGCGCGGCAGCAGCTGGCACTGGAATATCTGGCCTGTGACACAACGCGGCGGGATGCCTGAAGACTTTGCGGGTGCCGCCGAGGGCTTTCGCATCGCATTGGATGGCCAGGCTCCCAAGCTAAGCAAAGCAACTCGTCAGTTCCAGCAGCAGCTCGCCTTTGCGCAACAGCAGGAACAAAAACGCCGGGATCAGCAGTTTGCTTATCCCCAGCCTGTCACTAACCTGACGCTTTCCCAAACCGATGGTAAAACGATGCTCAGCTGGGATAGCAGCAAAGAAGCCGATATTTTTGGCTACCGGGTTTATCGTAATTACAGCGCAGGCTCTATGTTTGAGCTGATTGCCGACAACGTCATCGACACGCAGTTTATCGATGCCAATGCCTCACCCAATATTTACGAATATGCTGTGGTAGCCGTACGTCGCAATCTGCAAAGCAACTACAGCAATCTGGTCAAAACCCAAGGTAAAACGCTTACAGTACCGGGCCGCATCGAAGCTGAATATGCGCACGCCGTCACTGGCGCGAATACCGACAGAACCTCAGATACGGAGGGAAGATTCAATCTGACCGGTGGCGGTGGCATTGCCGAAGGTGCTGAGATTGACTACCAGATCACTGTCAATCAGAGTGGTCACTATCGTCTGAGTTATCGGATTGCCGGACCACGTGATGGCAAAGGCTTTTCTGTCAAAATCAACGGGAAAACGGTTTCAAAACACGCGGTCAGGGGCACCGGTGGCTATCATGACTGGCAAACACAACAAGGAGAGCGTGTTTACCTGAGCGCAGGCGAGCATACGCTGAAACTTCAGTCCCACGACACCAACTGGAAACTCAACTGGCTAGCGCTGAATCGCGACTAACCATTAAAGCAGGGGAAACCAAGTTTCCCCTGTGCTTGTAACCTGCTCTGTTAAGGTCAGTATTCACCCAAAAATTGCAATAACATAACGAAAACGCGCCCCATAAGTTTGCCCATTCATTGAAATAAGCGCTACTTTTTAACATAGGCCTGAAAAAGCGTTTCTAACTTTGATTAACCAGCAGACTGTATGGAAAATGACTTAACATGCTAATCAAATATTGCCTCTTACTCACCCTCTTTTTCTGTTCATCGGGCTTAGGTGCGCGCTCGCTCTGTGACAGTCCTCAGTATCATGCTTTTGATTTCTGGATAGGGGAATGGCGGGTCATGTCAAAGGGGCAGTTTGCAGGCAATAGTAAAATCACCAAAATACTCAACGGCTGTGTCATTTTAGAGGAATATCAGGCAGTCTCTGGTTATAAAGGTAAGAGTTTGAATATCTTTGATAAACAACAGCAACACTGGCATCAAAGCTGGACCGACAATGCCGGTTTGCTGCTGCAACTTAATGGCAACCGCTATAACGACGGCATGGTATTGCAAGGCCCGGGGCTGGATAGCGAAGGCAAGCCTGTTTTACACCGTATCACCTGGCAGCCGAAAAAGAATGACACAGTACACCAGCACTGGCAGTCCTCAGGCAATGAGGGCAAGTCCTGGGAAACGCTGTTTTATGGTATTTATCATAAGATCCAATAAGCGTTATAAACTCTGCTTAACAGCTCATCATGACAATAGTGCGCATTAATAATTCTTTAAGAAGAGCACCGACAAGTCTGTGCTCTTCGCGTTTACCCATTACTGTGGGGGTATCGCAGGCCAGTAGCCCAATACAAAGTTGTCCATTTCACCTTTAATACTGACGTTACCATAAGCACGCACTCTAACCAGAATCCGATACAGTGCTTTGCTGGAGTCAACCGGGAATACATTATGCAGCGCAAAGCTGCCAACGCCCAGGATACGCTCTTCACAGAAACTGTCTTTGCCTCCTCCCATGTAATACACATCTGTACAGACTCTGACAGGAGTGTCTTTCTCTGCTTCTTGCAGTTGCACAGCAAGCTGAGTATAGACTTTGTCTGCATAATACTGATTGCCCCAACCGAAGTAATGAGTAAAACCCGCTTGACGCCAGGGGCTCATCTCAAAACCCAGGCTTTGCTCACCACTGAGCACCTGTTGGCTCTGATTAACCAAGGTTACATCTTGTGGTGTACTGGTTTCAAAGCCACCCGTATCGGTTTCAAAACCAGACGTAGCAATGGTCACCAGGCCATCTGATAAGCTGGTCCCTGAATGCAGTGTAAGACTATTTAATAATACCGCTCCATCAGACTCAATACGCAGTTCGGCAGATGTAATATCGGTTGTCAGACCGTCCTTTCCTAAATCAACAATAACGGGTATCAAGGCAGTGCTATTGGGCGCGATGTAAAAACCGGGCGCAAACGCGGCGCTATGATCGCCACTGCGGAACTGCTTTTGATAGCTGGCACTGGCATAAAGTTGCGCACTCACTGGTTGGGAGCCTGGGTTAGTGATACTCGCCTGATAAATAACATACTCAGGGTAAGTGTGAGAATATTCCGGTTCTGGTAACACAAAGCGCGTTTTGTAGCTGCCATTACTGGATTGAGCCAAACGCAAACTCGTCACTTCATTTGAGTGAGTTAAGGTCGGAGCATCGCTGAAAAAGGTATCGACCTGTGCCTCTGTCAGCTCGGAGAAGTCCCTTCCTTGCCAAAACAGATCCACCTGAGCATTGCTTTGATGGCTGCCCTCTTCGAGTGTTATTTCAAGATTGTCCAGATAGACGGTTTCATTGGGTAAAGCGTAGCTGTCAATAAACCAGGTAACTTTGTGAATGGCTTTGCCCGCAGGCAAGGTTACCTGGCAGTCATGGGAATAAATACTGTCCTGATAGGTGGGTACTTCATCATTACGTGAAACATAAGACTCGTACACATTGCCATCGGCATATTCTATCTCAAACACACACTGCACTAGGGTGTAGGGGTTACGGCTTTCACTATCGGATAGTGGCATCGCAATATCAAACGACGCATTCAAACGACTCACCTTGGGGAGCGTTCGCATGATCAGCGCCTCAGTACCGACCCGATAATGGCCTTCGCTGGTCATCGCCAGACTCTTTGCTCCGCTGATAGGTGACAGCGGAGTTGCTGCAAACTGGCTCAATGCGCCGTCTGCTACAAACAGACCGACATAGCCATCATCAAAATTCTGACTAACCAGTGTTGTTGTGTCTGAAGCCTGAACCGCTGCGGCAGACGCCATCAACCCTAGTAGGGGTAATACATATTTAGTCATTGTTTTCATTTCCTTTTTTATATCCCGCACACCGTATCGGCCTGTACTGAAAAACATTGAGCAAATACTCCATTTTTATTCCTAATCAAAAATGAGCATGGAATCTTTATTCCACATCCATTTTCTATTCACATTTAAAAAACACAACGTTAACCACCACTCTCTATTAAGCACTCGCCTACAACCCTTGTATACAAAGGGGGTAAGGTGTAATAGCAAGGAACAGCAAACAAAATTAGTGAAATTAAGGATAAATCAATGTTAATATAAATTTACAAAGTTATTTTATTCCATATGTCGATGCTTATGATATACGCATCATAAAAAGACAGCAGATCTGTTGGCTGCTGCCCTCAACTAATTAATAAGACAACACACTAAGGGATTAACATGGATCTCAACTTTACCGAAGAAGTAATGTATACCCTGCCCTTTTATCTGGGCCCGCTTTTTATTCTGGCAACCATCAATTTTTTGCGAAAGCAAAAAAACTACCGCCTCAATGACACCCTGACCAATGCCACCATTGCACTGGGCAATCTGGGGTTGTCGTTTATCTTTTTACTCGCCGTGGTTGCCCTGTACACCCTGGTCTACAACGAGTACAGACTGGTCGATCTGGATCAGAGCAACCCGCTGATTTATTTACTCGCATTCTTAGTTTATGACTTTTTGTATTACTGGAACCACCGCTTCCATCATATGATAGGGCTATTCTGGGCCGACCATCTGGTACACCATACGGCGGAGAATTTTAATTTTGGCGTATCCATTCGGATCAGCTATTTCACCGAGCTGACCATGTGGATGACCTTTATCCCCATGGCATTTATGGGCATTTCGCTGGAAGTATTCCTGGCCGCCAGCTATACCCAAATTATCTGGGCATTTTGTATTCACACCAAATACCTGAAAAAGACCCCTCGCGCAGACAAAATTTTTAATACCCCCTCTTTGCACCGCGTCCATCATGCGCGTAACCGTCAGTATATAGACAAGAACTATGGGGGCATCTTAATCATCTGGGATCGTCTGTTTGGCACCTATCAGCGAGAACTGGAGAGTGACCCGGTGGTATACGGCGTGCGCGAATCGTACCCCAGCTTTAGTCCACTGGTGATCAATTCCTATTATCTCAAAACCATCTGGCAAAAAATTAAATGTTCACGCTCTGTGTTTGAGGTGCTTTGCTCTGTTTTTGCGCCACCCGCCTGGCTTCCTAAAAACGCCAATAAAGCCGATTTTTACTCGCTCACCGCCAAAGTAAAATCCAAGGACTTCAAGCCAAAAGACCCTTACATCTGTAAGCGTACTAAGTGGACTGCTTTCGTACGCTTTAGCAGTATTGTGGTGCTGTTTACCTATCTGATGAGTTATTTTGGTGAGCTACCTACATTACCTTTAGTGAGCCTGTCCCTGCTGTTTTTCTGGCTATGTCACTTTAATGGTTTAGTGTTCGATGGCGCCAAACTAGGCCTTCCTATGGAGGCCGTCACACAAGTGTTATATGGCCTCATTTTGTACTGGGCTATTGAAACCGATCAAGCGGCCTGGATCACCATAGGGACTGCCACACTGGCACTAATATCTCTATGTAACTATGTCATCTACCGCACCCGTCCAGCTGCGCCAGTGGAACTCAGCGCAGAGCTCCAGTAGATGATATCGACTAAAGCTAAGTTAATATGATTGAAGGAAAAAATATGGAAACAATAAATCAGAACTCGGACAGTCAAAGTGCCGGTGGTGGGGTCAATCGCGAGCATGGCCGAACCATAGCGCAAAGGTGGACCTTTGTCGGCCTGCACTTTGGCTTAGTGCTCTTTTGCGCCTGGCTGGCAGTAGCTGACGGCTGGACGCTGATTGGCCAAGTATTTGGCCAACAATGGACGCTGGTAGATAACGACAGAGCCCTGCTCATGCTGGCCTGTGTGTTTGTCTACTGGCTGCGTCATGCTATTACAGTACTCTACCTGCTACAACGCAGAATTGACTGGGGAGAAGCTTTGGGTTTGCTGTGCTTCATGGCCTTTTTCGAAATAGGCCTGTTACTTGTCGGCGGTGGCGCATTCAGAAGCGAAGTGATCCCATTTGGTACCCTGGACATAGTGGCGTTGGTTCTGCTGGCCGTTGGCTCATATCTGAACAGTGGATCTGAGATCCAACGAAAATGGTGGAAACAAAACCCGGCAAACAAAGGCCAGTGCTACACAGAGGGCCTGTTCAAGCATTCAATGCACATCAACTATTTTGGGGATGTCGTGCTGTTCACCGGTTGGTGCTTACTGAGTTATAACTACTGGACGTTATTACTGCCCTTCTTTATGGCGTACTCGTTTATCAGTTTCCATATTCCGGCACTCGATGGCTACTTGTCTGAACGTTATGGCGAGAAGTTCGACCAATACGCAGCCAAAACCAAAAAGCTGATCCCCTTCGTCTACTAATACCAACCAATAAAGCCGATTTTTACTCGCTCACCGCCAAAGTAAAATCCAAGGACTTCAAGCCAAAAGACCCTTACATCTGTAAGCGTACTAAGTGGACTGCTTTCGTACGCTTTAGCAGTATTGTGGTGCTGTTTACCTATCTGATGAGTTATTTTGGTGAGCTACCTACATTACCTTTAGTGAGCCTGTCCCTGCTGTTTTTCTGGCTATGTCACTTTAATGGTTTAGTGTTCGATGGCGCCAAACTAGGCCTTCCTATGGAGGCCGTCACACAAGTGTTATATGGCCTCATTTTGTACTGGGCTATTGAAACCGATCAAGCGGCCTGGATCACCATAGGGACTGCCACACTGGCACTAATATCTCTATGTAACTATGTCATCTACCGCACCCGTCCAGCTGCGCCAGTGGAACTCAGCGCAGAGCTCCAGTAGATGATATCGACTAAAGCTAAGTTAATATGATTGAAGGAAAAAATATGGAAACAATAAATCAGAACTCGGACAGTCAAAGTGCCGGTGGTGGGGTCAATCGCGAGCATGGCCGAACCATAGCGCAAAGGTGGACCTTTGTCGGCCTGCACTTTGGCTTAGTGCTCTTTTGCGCCTGGCTGGCAGTAGCTGACGGCTGGACGCTGATTGGCCAAGTATTTGGCCAACAATGGACGCTGGTAGATAACGACAGAGCCCTGCTCATGCTGGCCTGTGTGTTTGTCTACTGGCTGCGTCATGCTATTACAGTACTCTACCTGCTACAACGCAGAATTGACTGGGGAGAAGCTTTGGGTTTGCTGTGCTTCATGGCCTTTTTCGAAATAGGCCTGTTACTTGTCGGCGGTGGCGCATTCAGAAGCGAAGTGATCCCATTTGGTACCCTGGACATAGTGGCGTTGGTTCTGCTGGCCGTTGGCTCATATCTGAACAGTGGATCTGAGATCCAACGAAAATGGTGGAAACAAAACCCGGCAAACAAAGGCCAGTGCTACACAGAGGGCCTGTTCAAGCATTCAATGCACATCAACTATTTTGGGGATGTCGTGCTGTTCACCGGTTGGTGCTTACTGAGTTATAACTACTGGACGTTATTACTGCCCTTCTTTATGGCGTACTCGTTTATCAGTTTCCATATTCCGGCACTCGATGGCTACTTGTCTGAACGTTATGGCGAGAAGTTCGACCAATACGCAGCCAAAACCAAAAAGCTGATCCCCTTCGTCTACTAATACCAACTTGCTTAATTAAGTGGTCTATTTTGAGGCGAGAAAATAGGGTCGATAACAAGGCAAAAATTTTGCTATTTAGTTGTTCTAAATGAGAAATTTTTAACACTGTTAGCGTCCTATTTGCTCCTTCAAATAGACCAGGTATTAAGTGAAATTGGTATAACCTTGCCTGTCAGGCTCAGCGGCACTCATCGCCTCTGAGTCTGACATGTACATCCCCTACCTATCTGCCTGCGGCCATCAAATTGAGTGCCAGCAACTGTGCTTCATTCTGCGTTCGCCAGTCTGACGTCGCATGCTCACTGATATACTGCGCATAGAAATCACTGTTCACGCCTGACTCAACTGGCATCTGACATAACAGCAACGCCACATCAAGACCAATTCGGCGCTCTCCAGACAACTGAGCCAGCTCAAAGGCACGCAACGCTAGGGGCAAAAGTTCAGCCTGAGTTTGCACGGCTGCCGCGTACATAACTGACAAATACGCATTTTCTGCATTATCCTGACGCACACTGGTGATCAGTGATTCGGCCTCCTCAAAACGCGCTTCACGCAAATAATAACGAACCAAAAATTTACGGCTGGACTGAGCCACCCAATGATTCGGTGTCAGTGCCGTATATTCCAGCACGCGCCGATAGTGTGGTTCTTTGTCAGCGGGTTTATCTGCAAAAATAGCATAGTGGAAAGGCACTTTAGCAAAGTGGTAAACCGGCAGCTCATAGTCCCGCATTTTCTCCTCTGCCAGCCTTAAATAATGATACTTGTCATCATCCTGCTGACTTTTGCTCGCCATTATCGACAAGTAAGTCAGCGCATCTAACTCCCTGGCAATGTCCTGTGTCTGTCGGGCCAGCTGTGCGGAATGCAGCAGGCTCGCTTTAACCTGCTCATAATCCCCCTGCAAATGATGCAACCAGGAACGACTGTGCAAGACGTCTGACTGAGCTCTCAGATCCTGGCTGATCCCCAGCGCCTGCAATGCGGCGTCCAGTCTTATCAGACTGAGGTCGACCAGGTTTTTGCGTAACAAAATCTCACCCTGATACGCCAGAGCGCGCCCCTCTTGCTGTGAGTTTGTCTGCGCTTTGGCCAGCACGGCCAGTTTTTCAGCCATGGCCATCGCTTTTTCTAATTCCTGTACATCCAGATACGCATTAACCAATGCTCCCAGCAGGATCAAATCTTTAGGTGTCCGCTGATGGGCCTGCGTCAACATGGCCAGCTTAAGGTCAGGTGAGTGGGCATGCTGCAACAAAGATGCAACGACCGGCTGACTGAGATGCTGATAGAGCTTCTGCTGCACGGCTTGTGCGCTTGCACCATGCAGCACCCCCTGCCACTGACCTGCCGGGCCTTTGAGCCAGAAAGTCAGATACCAAAGCGTATCAACCTGACGCACACTGGCTGTGAGGATCACCGGATGCTGCACTGCCACCTCAGGATACACCAGTTCCTGCGATGTTCTGAAATTCGCTGCAGAAAGCGTAGTCAGGGACGTAAAATCCAGCTGTTTGGTGTCTTGTAGTTGCCACAGTTCAGGCTCTGCGCCTTCAAATGGCAGATAAGTTATCGCAAAATGTGTCGATTGCGCTTCATCGCGCTGCATCACAAAGATAACCACCAGCAACACCAATAGGGATATAAGTGATACCCCCAGCCAGTTGCTGACCCTGTGGCGTGATGGAGCGTCAGCGGGTGTCGCGGTCACAGGCGTATGAACAGTGTCCTGAGAGGTGAGTGAGTGCGTTACCGGCGCGGTGTTCACGGCTGTTACCTGGCGCTGCCACTGGTAGCCTCGCTTGGCAAAGGTTTTGATCGCATCGTTGCCAAATAAGGCGCGTAAATGACTGATATTCTGAAACACCGCCTGTTCAGAGACGACTTTGCCTTGCCAGACCTGATCCAGAATTTCCTCTTTACTCAGTACTCTGTGAGTATTTGCCAGTAACAGGGCCAGTAATTTTGCTTCATTGTGGCGAATAGCAAGTGCGGTGCCTGCACGAAGCAAGATCAAATCAATACTGTCGAACTCAAAGTCATCGAACTGATAGCGCATAGTGTTATGTAATTGTTATTGTCCTCTTCGGCAACAAGAATAACCCAATTGTGATTAAAACACTAAAGGTGCAGCAACACAGCCTCTCGCTGTTTTTTGGGCATTTTCTGCACCACCAGTAGAAACGAATTATCGATCATACGCTCTATTTCTCCGCGAGGCACAGAGCCGTCCAGGATCACCGTATTCCAAAGTCGCTTATTCATGTGATAACCGGGGATCACAGCCTCAAAAATATCCCGCAATGCCTGCGCTTCATCCGGATCACACTTCAGGTTTAGCCACCAATGATGCGTTTCTCCTTCGTTATACCTGCCCGGTGACAAGGTGGCGAACATTTTGTCTTTCACTTTAAACACGTCCACACCCGGTCCAAAGGGTTGGCCGACGCTAGAGAAGGGTTTATTGAGCAGGTAAGTATGGGCGTGTGTATGGTCCATATTTTAATCCTTTAATGATGTTTAAGCACACCATACACGTTCAAACACCGACTGCCAATCCGCTAGATGACTGACTCACACTCTCCATATGCTGTGAAAATATGCTTGTAGAAATGCGCTTTGTGGGCCATCAATAATGCAGCATGCTTATGGGGAAAATCAAACTCGAATTGTTTGTCGTAGCCGAGCTCTGCCATTCGGGTCATCAGGCGTGCATTGTCAGCTCTGGGTTCCAGCACGATACGCTGAGTCTGTGGCTGACTCTGATAGATTAAATGGCTGAGGCTGGTCATCCAGCCGCGAAAATTCTCTGGCCCACGACAGCTTTGCTCACCCACTAATAGATGAATGCCACGATCATACTCTGACGCCTCGTAATAGTGTGCCAGTTTGTCTTTTGCCGCCCAGTATACTTCCAGATACGCAAAAGGCTGTTCATCCAGATAGCCTATCAAAGGCAAAGTGTGACCATCCGCCAGTTTATCACTCAAGTACTGCCATTGTTTTTCTTCACTCCAGGCTTGTTGCCAGAAGTGCGCAACCCGGGGGTCATTCATCCAGCGGCAAAAACGTGGCAAATCATCAGGGCTGATCAGCTTGAGTGAAAACTGTTTATTAAAATAAGGATTAAAATACTCGGCCAGCACGGCCCCCATTTCCCGGGGCTTGTCCTGCTCAAGTCCGGTAGACCATAAATTTAAGATATTCATAAATAAAATAGTAACTTTAGCGGATAACATCTATGAGACGAAGGCAACACGAACAAATTTATATCAGACACGCCAATGACACATCCATTTCTCATAACAACAATGCAGCCGATTTTTACTTTGCCTGAACCGGGCACTTTATAACGAACCCATTTTCTACATCCGATTTAAATCCCACCTTTTCATACAACTTATGCGCGCTGGCTCTGGTCGCGCCAGAGAACAACATCACCTTATAACACCGCTGTTCCCAGGCATATGACAACGCCTTTTCGAGCACCCGCTCGCTAAGCCCCTGACGACGAAACGATTCAGCGGTAATGACATGTTCAATAATGCCAA